>CAIOHT010000118.1 GCA_903858185.1 uncultured Caulobacterales bacterium | reverse complement strand
TGGGTCGGCCGGCGACTTCATGACTGGCGCCGGCGGCGACGATGTGTTCGAAGGGCGGGCCGGCGACGACAGCCTCACCGGCAACGGCGGTGACGACGATCTCGACGGCGGAGCCGGCAATGACAACCTCGACGGCGGAGCCGGCGACGACGTCCTGAAGGGCGGGGCGGGCGACGACTACCTCTATGGCGGGGCCGGCACGGACTGGATCGATGGTGGCGAGGGTGCGGACTACGCTTCCCTGGCGCTGGGTGATCAGACCGGCTCTGTGAACTTCGTGTTCTCGCTGGCGGCGAGCGCGTCAGGGTTCACGCTGGCTGACGGGACCCACGTCCGCAACATCGAAGGGTTCGACCTGCGGACGGGCTCAGGCGACGACGAAGTCCTCATTGATCTGGCCTCCTTCTCCAGGTCTGACAACTACTGGGACGGCGGCGCCGGCGAAGACCGACTGAGCGCAGACATGTCGGCCGCGAACACGAGCATCGAAGTGGTGAGCAACTCGGTGCGAACCGAGCCGATTGCCTACCAGACCTGGGCCAGGGCGATTTACTTCAACAACGTCGAGGCCCTTACGGTGATCGGTGGGTCGGCCGGCGACTTCATGACTGGCGCCGGCGGCGACGATGTGTTCGAAGGGCGGGCCGGCGACGACAGCCTCACCGGTAACGGCGGTGACGACCAGCTTGATGGCGGCGCGGACAACGACAACCTCACGGGTGGCGACGGCAATGACCTCCTGAAGGGTGGCGCCGGCAACGACTACCTCGACGGCGGTTCCGGCCACGACACGGCCCTCTTCGCGGGCCCTGCCTCGGCCTATGTCGTTGTCCGCAACGCGGACGGCTCCATCACGGTTACCGGCGAAGGGGTGGATACGCTCTACGGCATCGAGGTGCTGCGCTTTTCCGACAGTATCTCGGCCACCGGCACAGAGCTTCCCGACTCCCTCACCGGCGAGTCCGGCAACGATGCGATCACGGGCCTCGGCGGCGCGGACTGGCTCGTTGGCCTGGCCGGCGACGACAGCCTGGTTGGCGGGGCGGGCGACGATCTGCTCCACGGCGGACCCGGGAACGATCTGCTCGATGGCGGGACGGGCGCCGACACGGCGACCTATGCCGATGCCGTCGGCGCGGTGACGGTGTCGCTTCTTCTCACCGCCAGCCAGAACACCGGCGGGGCCGGGCTGGACCGGCTGACCGGGGTCGAACACCTGATCGGCTCGGCCTTTGGCGACACCCTGACCGGGGGCAATGGCGAGAACAGCCTGCGGGGCGGCGACGGGGCGGATATCCTCGACGGCGGGGCGGCCAACGACATCCTGCGCGGCGGCGCGGGCAATGACAGCCTTATCGGCGGGGCCGGTATCGACACGGCGTCCTACGACGACGCTACGGCCGGCGTGACCGTCAATCTCGCCACCGTCGTGGCGCAGAACACCCTCGGGGCCGGGTCCGACACGCTCTCCGGGATCGAACACCTCGTCGGGTCGGCGTTCGGGGACACCCTGACC
>CAIOHT010000117.1 GCA_903858185.1 uncultured Caulobacterales bacterium | reverse complement strand
GATCCACGACACCAGGATCGCGACCAGCGTGCCCCACAGCAGCAGCCAGTGGCCGCCCTGCGTGTAGGCCGTCGCCTTCGCGTGCGCCTCGGGCGGCAGGGCCGCGAGATACTTCGCGGTCTCCGCCGCAGCATCGAATGTGGTCGTACCGACAGCCATGATCACAGTCCCCCATCAAGAACGCCGCAGGAAGCCATGGCCCAGGGGCCGTGTCAGGTTAAATCGAGCCCATGTCACAGGACCGGCCGATCTCGCCGCTCGTCTTCGGCAAACGCCTTGTCGCCGCGAGGGCAGCGGTCGAGTTGAACGCACCCTGCGCAACAGCGCCACGGCAGGGGCGCCCATTTCTGGCGCCCGTCAACTGGACACGCCCTGATACCGGTCTCTTAGCTGCCTTCACGAGCCGATTGAGAGAACTCGATGGACAACAGTCTGCACTATCCGGACCCGGGAAGGCGGGCGCGGCGACCGGCAAGAGTCGATCCGGCCCTGGCGGAAATCATCGACGCCCTTGTCCATTTCCGGGGTCAGGCGCACAGGGACGCTGTATGCCATCACATCGCCTCCAACCGCGCGGGCGAGGCCCGTCGGGCGTCAGAGGCCCTGAAGCGAGAAATCTTCAACGCCTTTGAGGCGCACATGACACGCGCCGAGGAGTCAAAACGCGCGCGTTCGCTGCTCTACCAGCCCTTTGGAGAGGGCAGCTACCGTTGGGGCCTGACCCGCGACGCCATGCGGTTATTGGGACAGCGACTGCAAGTCGCTTCAGTATGGTGAGATTCCCCGCTTTCCCGTCCCGACCGGCATGAACCTCCGTCACATCCTCAGAACGAACATCCGCTTGAACCTGAACGTGATCCAGGCGAGCTGCGAGTCCCTGAATGGCGACCTTGAGAAGAGCCTGGTTTTCGCAGCCATAACGGCTGCCAACGTGGGGCAGTTGGACGACGATCCGGTCCTGACCCGACAGTACGCAAATACCAGTGTGCCCGATGATCTGCGGCGCCCCATTCGCGCCCAGCGCGTGGCGGAGTCCCTCGGCCTCCCGCGAGAGACCACCCGGGTGAAGGTCAAACTGCTGATCGAAGAGGGACTGCTGCAATCAACGCGAAGCGGACTGCTGATCGCATCGGCGTCGATGGCCGGTCCGCGGTTCCAGCCGATGATGCGGCGCTACCTTGGATCCCTTGGGCACGCCATTGAACAGTTGGCGATCACGGAATCCGCCGGGCTCAGCCGACAGGAAAGACTTCATCCGTTGCCGTTCCCGGCGATGTGGGGGTGCATCCGTCTCACCACGCAGCATGTCTTGCGCGGGACGGTCGATCTTCGATCCTATACCGCGCCGCTGTCGTTGCTTGGATCCTACCTGTATCTGGCGATGGCGGATGTGACCTCCTCGCATTTCAGCGAAGGCCCTGAGATCGTCTTTGCGGACCACGATACGCCGCCGCCCATCGCGGCACGGCGGACCATCAGCGCGAGCGCCCTGGCGGCAAAGCTCGCGATGCCACGCGAAACCGTCCGTCGAAACCTGAAAGCCATGGTGAGTGGCGGCTGGCTCTATCAGGACAACAGCGGGTTCGGCCTGCCGAACACCGAGACGGACGACGAGCTCAGGCGCGAGCGCCAGACGCAGGAGCGCAGTAGCGCCGATATGAGCCGACTCGTGCGCAAACTCCGCCACATTGGTGCAATCGTCAGTGACGGGTCCGCCACAGGGGATCATTCTCCTGCCGCGTGAAGGCGCGTGAACATTGGTCGGAACTGATGACAGTGGCGGCCAGGGTTGGAGGGGGTCATGCGCAAGCGCGAAACCGGGCTGAGCCGTCGACGGCTGCTCGCGGGATCGGGCCTTGCCATCGGCGCTGCCGCCATGACGCAGGTCGTCGCCGCGCAGGACGCGCAGACCGATGAGCCGCCCACCGATCCGGACTTCCATGACCCGGACGAGACGACCGCTGCCCAGGTGCAGTCACCGCCGGCGCCGGAACCGATGCAGCCGGGCGGCATGGACTGGACGTGGGTGCGCGGGCAGTGGGCGCTGGACTGGAGCCTTGTCGACCTGTCGGCGATGCTGTTCGCCTCGAACCCGCGGATCGTGCGCAACGCCATAGATCGCCACCGGCAGGGCCTCGACGCCAGCCCGGTTACCTATCTGGAAAGCCGGAACCGCCCGCTGCAGAACGCTGCGCGAGCCGCAGCGGGCCAGTATTTCGGCGTCGCAGCGGACAACATCGCCCTCTGCGAAAGCACAACCAGCGGCATCGGCCTGCTCTATTCGGGGCTGGACATCCGCTACGGCCAGGAAGTCCTGACCACCACGCACGACTACTACGTGACCCATGAGTCCTTGCGGCTGACGGCGCTCAAGCGCGGCGGGACCATGCGCAAGATCTCGCTGTTCGACCGCTCGGAGATGGCGACCACCGCCCAGATCGTCGGACGGCTGGCGGCCAACATCCGGCCCGAGACACGGGTGCTGGCCCTGACCTGGGTGCATTCCTCGACCGGGCTCAAGATGCCGATCCGGGCCATCGCCGACATGCTGGCGCCGATCAATGCCGCACGCTTGCCGCATGAGAAGGTGCTGTTCTGCGTCGATGGCGTGCACGGCTTCGGCGTCGAGAACACCACCCTGCCCGAGCTGGGCTGCGACTTTCTGGTGGCGGGGTGCCACAAATGGTTGTTCGGGCCGCGGGGCACCGGCGTGGTTTTCGGCACGCCCTACGGCTGGTCGCGGGTGACGCCGACGGTGCCCAGCTTCCTGGCGCCCAATGCATACGGCGCCTGGCTCGGCAACTATGATCCGGGCCCGACGACAGGCGCGCGGATGACACCCGGGGGCTTCAAGGCCTTCGAACACGTCTGGGCGATCACCGAGGCGTTCCAGTTCCACGGCATGGTCGGAAAGGCCGCTATCGAGGCCCGCACCCGCATGCTCGCGACGCGGCTCAAGATCGCGCTGGCTCAGATGCCGCATATCCGGCTGCGCACGCCGATGGACCCGGGCCTGTCGGCCGGCATCGTCGCCTTTGACGTCGACGGGCTGTCCGCGGACGGCGTCGTGCGACGCCTCCGCCGTCTGAACATCATCGGCTCGGCGGCGCCCTACGCCACGCGGCACGTGCGACTGACGCCCAGCATGCGCAACACGGTCGAGGACGTGGACTACGCGATCGGCGCGCTCGCCCGGATCAAGGGCTAGAGGGCTACCCGAAACCGCAGGCCCTCGGCACCGCCGAAGATCGCCGGCTTGATGAACCGTTCCAGAAGCACGCCGCCATTGGCCAGGATCACGCCCTGGGACGGCAGATTGGCCGGGTCAGTGGTCAGGTCGATCCACCGTAGCCCCTTCGCGCGAGCTTCCGGCAGGATCAGCCTCAGCGCCGCCGTCGCATGCCCCCGTCCCTGCTTCCACGGAACCACCGCATAGCCGACGTGTCCCAGACAGGTCGGCGGCAGGTCCTCGGTTCCCGGACGCCAGCGGAAGCCGATCGAGCCACAGAATTCACCGTCCCAGATCCAGCGGGTGATCCCCGGCAGGCGCTCGGTAAAGCTCCCGTCCGGCTGCGGGATCGGGCCACCCCTGGCCTCCGGATCGTCCATGCCGGCAAGAAATGCGTCCGCATCCTCCGAAATCCGGGCCAACTGGGCGTCAGCGGCGGCCTTTCCAAGCACATTGTCCGGAGACCAGCCAAGCTCGAGAGCGGCGATGTAGTCGGAAAGGTGCTCGCGGGACGGCAAGACGAGGGTGGTGGACATGGCAGGACCCTACCAATCCGGGGGGGCACGACAAGCGGCCCCGAGCGAGCGGAAAGTCCGACCCGATGGTCACGACTCGGCGGAGGATGCCGCCGGCCACGTAAGGCCGGAGATCGCTGCCTTGGCCCTGAACCTCGCCGAAACCATCGGATTTATCGCCGCAGCGATCTCGACGCTGTGCTGGTTTCCCCAGTCGATCCGCACGATCCGCACGCGCGACACCTCGGGCATCTCGCTGGTGTCGCAGAGCGCCTATACGGGCGCCATCGTCCTCTGGGCCGTCTACGGGCTGATGATCGCCAGCTGGCCGTTGATTTTGAGCAATATCATTCAGCTGTTCCCCCTGACCGCCGTACTCTGGATCAAGGTCGCCAACGAACTGGCCGCCCGGAGATCCACCCCATGAGCCGCCTGAAAACCCACGCCGAGAGCCACCTGGTCGCGCGCATCGGATGGCTGCGGGCCGCGGTGCTGGGGGCCAACGACGGGATCGTCTCGACCGCCAGTCTGATTGTCGGCGTCGCCGCCGCGGCCGGTGGCAAGCCCGAAGTTCTGATCGCGGGCATCGCCGCCCTTGTCGCCGGCGCGATGTCGATGGCTGCCGGCGAGTATGTCTCGGTCAGCTCGCAGTCCGACACGGAAAACGCCGACATCGCGCGCGAGACTGCGGAGTTGGCCAATGACCCTGAAGCGGAACACAGGGAGCTGGTGGCGATCTACGTCGGACGCGGCCTGTCGCCCGATCTGGCCGAGCAGGTGGCGGCGCAACTGATGGCCGGCGACGCGCTGGCCGCCCATGCCCGCGATGAACTGGGTATCTCGGAGATCACCCAGGCCCGGCCGATCCAGGCGGCCCTGACCTCGGCGGCGACCTTCGCGGTCGGCGCGGCGATGCCGCTGGCGATGGTGTTCCTGTTTCCGCTGGGCAGCCTGACAGTGGCCGTCTCGGTCGCGTCACTGGCCTTCCTGGCGCTGCTGGGCGCGGTCGGCGCGAAGGCCGGCGGCGCCAACATGTGGAAGGCCACGGCCCGCGTGACCTTCTGGGGCGCTCTGGCCCTGGCCGTCACCGCCGGCATCGGCAAGCTGTTCGGCGTGATGGTGTAGGCGAAGTCCTTCTCCCGGAAGGAGAAGGTGTCGGCAAAGCCGACGGATGAGGGATCAGGGACGGGTCCGGCTAACGTCGAAACCCCTCACCCTCCCGCCGCTTCGCGACGGGCCTCTCCCTCTCCCTCCGGGAGAGGGCTACTTTTTCGCCAGCACTGCCTGCGCTGCCGCCAGACGCGCAATCGGCACGCGGAAGGGCGAGCAGCTGACGTAGTCGAGGCCAATGTTCTCGCAGAAGGCGATGGAGGCCGGGTCGCCGCCATGTTCGCCGCAGATGCCCAGCTTCAGCCCCGGGTTCACCGCTCGGCCGCGCTCGGCGGCAAGGCGGATCAGGTCACCCACACCGTCCTGGTCGAGGGTGACGAACGGGTCCTGCTCGAAGATGCCCTTCTCGATATAGGCGTTCAGGAACTTGCCGGCGTCGTCGCGGCTGATGCCGAAAGTCGTCTGCGTCAGGTCATTGGTGCCGAAGCTGAAGAACTCGGCACCGGCCTCAGCCAGATCGGCGGCGCGGAGGGCGGCGCGCGGCAGCTCGATCATCGTGCCAACCTGGTAGGCCAGATCCAGCCCCTGCTCGGCCAGGACAGCCTTTGCCGTCCGGTCGGTCAGCTTGCGCAGGAAGGCCATCTCCTCGCCCTTGCCGACCAGCGGATGCATGATTTCCGGCACCGGCGCAGGCTTGCCTGACTTCGCGATCTCGCAGGCGGCCTCCATGATCGCGCGGACCTGCATCTCGTAGATTTCGGGATAGCTGATCCCAAGCCGGCAACCGCGGTGGCCGAGCATCGGGTTGGACTCGTGCAGGACCTCCAGCCGGCTCTCGATGGCGGCCAGGGTGATGCCCAGCGTGTCGGCCACGGCCTTCAGGTCGTCCTCGCCCGTGGGGAAGAACTCGTGCAGCGGCGGGTCGAGCAGCCGGATCGTGACCGGCAGCCCCTCCATGATCGTGAACAGCTCGACGAAGTCGGCCTTCTGGAACGGCGCAATGGTCGCCAGCGCGGCGCGGCGGCCCTTCTCGTCGTCGGCCAGGATCATCTCGCGCACGGCGGTGATCCGGTCCTCGTTGAAGAACATGTGCTCGGTGCGGCAGAGGCCGACGCCCTCGGCGCCGAACTGGCGCGCGGTGCGGCCGTCGTTCGGCGTCTCGGCGTTGGCGCGAACCTTCAGGCGGCGGATGCCGTCGGCCCAGCTCATCAGGGTGTCGAAGTCGCCGCCGAGCTCGGGCTCGATCATCGGCGTCTCGCCGGCCATCACCTCGCCAGTCGCCCCGTCGATGGTGATCATGTCGCCGGCCTTGAAGACGCGGCCGCGGATGGTGAACTGGCCGGCGTCGGCGTCGACGCGGATGTCGGTCGCGCCGCAGACGCAGGGGATACCCGCGCCACGCGCCACCACGGCGGCGTGGCTGGTCATGCCGCCGGTTGCCGTGACGATGCCCTGGGCGGCGTACATGCCCTTGATGTCCTCGGGGCTGGTCTCGCGCCGCACGAGGATGACCTTGACCGGCTCCTTGGCGTTGCCGAGGCGCTCGGCCTCTTCGGAGCTGAACACGATCCGTCCGGTGGCCGCGCCCGGCGAGGCCGGCAGGCCGCGGGTGACCACGTCACGCTCGGCGGACGGGTCGATGGTGGGGTGCAGCAGCTGGTCCAGCTCGGCGGCGTCGACGCGCAGGATCGCTTCCTCGCGCGTGATCACGCCGTCGGCGGCCATGTCGACCGCGACCTTGAGAGCCGCACGCGTCGTGCGCTTGCCGTTGCGGGTCTGCAGCATCCACAGCCGGCCCTGTTCGACGGTGAACTCGATGTCCTGCAGGTCGCGGTAGTGCTGTTCGAGCTTGCGGGCGACGTCGTGGAACTCGGCGAACACCGCCGGCATGGCTTCTTCCATGCTGGGGTTCTTGTCGCCCATCTCCTCGCGGGCCGCCTTCGTCAGCGACTGCGGCGTGCGGATGCCGGCGACCACGTCCTCGCCCTGGGCGTTGACCAGGAACTCGCCGTACAGGCGGTTCTCGCCGGTGGACGGGTTGCGGGTGAAGGCCACACCCGTGGCCGAGGTGTCGCCGAGATTGCCGAACACCATGGCCTGGATATTGACCGCCGTGCCCCAGCTCTCGGGGATGCCGAAGTTCTGGCGATAGAATTTGGCCCGGTCGTTCATCCAGCTGGCGAACACGGCGCCGACCGCGCCCCACAGCTGCTCCTGCGGATCCTGCGGGAAGGGCTTGCCCAGCTCCCGCTCGACCGCCGCCTTGTAGTCGGCAACGACGGCCTCCCAGTCGTCGGCGGTCAGGGCCGTGTCGATGGTGACGCCCAGGCGGTCCTTGTGGTCGTCGAGGATCTCCTCGAACATGTGATGGTCGAGATCGAGGACCACGTTCGAGTACATCTGGATGAAGCGGCGGTAGCTATCCAGGGCGAACCTGCGGTCTCCGGACAGCGCGCCAAGCCCTTGAACAGTCGCATCATTCAGGCCGAGGTTCAGAACCGTGTCCATCATGCCCGGCATCGAGGCGCGGGCGCCGGAGCGGACCGACACCAGCAGGGCGGCGGCCGGGTCTCCGAAGCGCTTGCCGGTGATGGCCTCGATCTTCGCCAGGCCCTCGGCGACCTGTTCGGCGAGGTCGGCGGGGTAGCTGTTGCCGTTGGCGTAGTAGTGGACGCAGGCCTCGGTCGTGACGGTGAAGCCCGGCGGCACCGGCAGGCCGATGGAGCACATCTCCGCCAGGTTGGCCCCCTTGCCGCCCAGCAGGTTCTTCATCGAGGCGTCGCCATCGGCGGTCCCGCCGCCGAAGCTGTAGACCCAGCGGGTGGTGGTGAGCGTGTCCGACATTACCAGCCTGTCCTCAGTTCAAGTTCTACGCACTCTGGTGTGTCCCTGCGTGGTTCGAGACGCTCGGCTGATGCCTCGCTCCTCACCATGACGAACACTTTTGCAGCCCACCCGTCCCGTCATCCTGAGGAGCGATCCCTCAGGATCGCGTCTCGAAGGACGCACCGGTTGTCCGCAAGGCCCCCCTACCCCGTCACCAACGAAAAATCAGCCACCCGACCCATCGCATCCCGAACCTGTTGCAGAAGCCGCAGGCGATTGTCGCGTTCCGCGGCCACGTCCGAATTGACCAGCACCTTGTCGAAGAAGGCGTCGACCGGCCCGCGCAGGGCGGCCAGCGCCGTCATGGCGCCGGTGAAGTCCTCGGCCGCGAGGGCGGTGTCCAGCTTCGGCGCGGCGGCAGTCAGGGCATCGAACAGAGCCCCCTCCTCCGCCGGCGCGGCGGCCCGCGACGGGGCGCCGGTCGGCAGGTCGCCCTTCTTCTCCTCAGCCTTGAGGATGTTCACGGCCCGCTTGTAGCCCTGCAGCAGGTTGGTCCCGTCCTCAGTGGCGAGGAAGGCCGACAGCGCCTCGACGCGGGCGACGATGCGGACGAGGTCGTCGTCGCCGAGCGCGAAGACGGCGTCGACGAGGTCGCCGCGCTTGCCCTGGTCCTTCAGCGCGACCTTCAGGCGGTCGGCGAAGAAGGCCAGCAGTTCGTCGGAGGCGAGCGTGCGCAAGCCGATGCGAGAGGTGTTCTCGAGAATGATCCGGATGAGCCCGAGCGCCGCTCTCCGCAGCGCGAAGGGATCCTTGCTCCCCGTCGGCTTTTCGTCGATCGCGAAGAAGCCGACCAGCGTATCCAGCTTGTCCGCCAGCGCCACGGCAACGCTCAGCGGCGCGGTCGGAACCGCATCGCCGGGGCCCTGCGGGCGGTAGTGGTCGCGGATGGCGTCGGCGATCTCGCCGTCCATGCCGAATTCGCGGGCGTAGTAGCCGCCCATGACGCCCTGCAGTTCCGGGAACTCGCCGACCATCTGGCTGGTCAGGTCGGCCTTGGCGAGGCGGGCGGCCTCGGCGGCCTTGTCCGGGTCGGCCCCGACCAGCGGCGCGATCTCGCGCGCCAGGGCGACGATCCGCTCGACCCGCTCAGCCATGGTTCCGAGTTTGGCGTGGAAGGTGACGCCGTTCAGCTTCTTGAGCCAGGGCTCGAAGCCGTCCTTGACGTCTTCCGACCAGAAGAACCGGGCGTCGGACAGCCGCGAGGACAACACCTTGGCGTTGCCCGCCGCGATGGCCTTGCCGCCGTCAGGGGCCTCGATGTTGGCGACCACCAGGAAGTGCGGGGCGAGGCCCGGCTGGCCCGGCGTCTTCACGGCGAAATACTTCTGGTGCGTCCGCATGGAGGTGCGGATCACCTCCGGCGGCAGGTCGAGGAAGGCCGGATCCATGTCGCCCAGGATCGGGGTCGGCCATTCGGCCAGGCCCGCCACTTCCTCCAGCAGCCCCTCGTCCTCGACCAGCTCCAGGCCGCGCGCGAAACAGAGCGTGCGGGCGCCCTCGAGGATGCGCTGCTTGCGCTCCTCGACGTCCAGCACGACGAAATGGCCGGACAGGGCCTCGTGGTACTCGTCAAAATCGCGGGCGCGGAAGACGCGGGTCTCGCTCAGGAACCGGTGGCCCTCGCTGAGGTCGGCGGCGACGATGCCGTCGATCTCCAGCGGCACGATCTCGCGGTTGAACACGCAGAGGATCCGCTGCAGCGGCCGAACCCAGCGCAGCTTGCCGCTGCCCCAGGTCATCGACTTGGGCCAGGCGAAGCCGCGGACGATCTGCTCGACCAGCTCGGCGATGATCTCCGCCGTCGGCCGGCCGGACTTGTGGATGTGGCCGTAGAAGACGCCGTCGCGCTCGACCAGCGCCTCGCGGGCCAGGCCTGTCTTGCGCAGGAAGCCGTCCATGGCCTGGTCCGGCGCGCCGACGCGCGGGCCCTTCACCTCTTCGGAGACGTCAGGCTGCGCGACCGGCAGCCCCTCGACCACCAGCGTCAGACGGCGTGGTCCGGCGAAGGCCTTTAGGCCTTCCGAGATGAGCCCGGCCTTGGCCAGGCCGTCGCGCGCCATCCGCTCGAGGTCACGCGCGGCGTTCCCCTGCATACGCGCAGGGATTTCTTCGGAGAACAGTTCAAGCAGCAGCTGGGGCATCGACTTACGCGGCCTCTTCCTGCTGATCGACCCAGGCCTGGGCGCACAGTTTGCACAGGTCGCGGATGCGGCCGATGTAGCTGGCGCGTTCGGCCACGGCGATGGCGCCGCGGGCGTTCATCAGGTTGAACAGGTGGCTGGCCTTGAGGACCATGTCGTAGGCGGGCAGGACCAGCGCCTTGTCCTGGTAGTTGCGGGCGAGCATCAGCGGCACCTGCCGCTCCATGTCCTCGAACTGGCCCTTC
>CAIOHT010000116.1 GCA_903858185.1 uncultured Caulobacterales bacterium | reverse complement strand
TCGACCCGCACGATGGCTTCCAGACGTTCGACGAGGCGCGGGCGAGAGTGGACCGCCTGCAGGATCTGCGCGGCGCCCTGGTTGGCGCCCTCGCCAACAATCAGCGGCAGTTGCGGGAAACGACCGGGATCGGCCTCCGGGATCGGCCGTCCGCCCGCGTCGATCACCGTCATGCGCCCACGGTTCTGCCAGACCGCCAGGGTCTGGCGTTCGCGGACGGCGACAACCACCGTGTCGGGCAGCAGACGCACCACCTGGGCATTCTCAACCCAGCCCACCGCCTCGACCGACTGGCGGATGGCGTTCAGGTCGATGTCGAGGATCGGCTGACCGAGTTGCAGCCCGGTCGCGGCGAGAATCGCGCGCTCGGCCATCGGCGAGGCGCCCTGCACGTGCACCTGACGCAGCCTGAAGCCCAGGCCGGCGGTCTGGCCGGCCACAGCTTGCTGGGTGTTGTGCGCCAGGGCCTGGGCGCGGTGACCGGTGGCCAGAGTGACAATGAGACCGACGCCGAACACCAACCCGGCAGCCATGATGGCGACCCTGGGCGGAAGGCCAACGCCACGGGCAGCGCGCAGCTTGGCCGCGGTCTGTGGCCCCTTTGCGGAGGCGCGGGGTTTTCCCTGACTCTGGGGCGCTTTGGCCCTGGGCCTGGCGTTACCTTGCCGAGCCCCCCGCAATGTCGCGGGCATACGCGTCCTCCACGATCCAGAACACCAGTTGGTCGAACGACATTCCGAGATGCGCCGCCTGCTCAGGAACCAGAGAGGTCGGCGTCATTCCGGGCTGCGTGTTGACCTCCAACAGGACCAGAAGACGTTTAACGGGGTCATAACGCAGGTCACTTCTGGTCACACCCCGGCAACCAAGAGCGGCATGAGCGAGCTCGGCCATCCGCAGGGCGCGATCGAAGTCCTCCTGCGGCATCCGGGCGGGCACCACATGCTGGGAGCCGCCCTCCGCGTATTTGGCGTCGTAATCGTAGAAGCCTGACGTCGGGACGATCTCGGTGACCGTCAAAGCCTTGCCATCCCTGACCGCGACCGCCAGTTCGAGCCCGTCGATATAGGGCTCGATCATCACCTCCTCGCCATAGGTCCAGGACGGGGCGACGATCTCCTGCGGCGGCCGGTTGGCGCCGTCGAACACCAGGAACACGCCCACCGAGGAGCCCTCGGCGTTCGGCTTGACCACGTAGGGCGGCTCCATCACGTGACGCTGTGCCGCATCGAAGCGGTTGTAGAGGCCGCCGCCCGGCACCGTTACGCCGGCCGCCGCGAGCACGGCCTTCGACTTGGCCTTGTCCATCGCCAGGGCCGACGCCAGTACGCCGCAGTGCGTATAAGGAAGACCCAGCGTCTCAAGCACGCCTTGGACGCAGCCGTCCTCGCCCCATTCGCCGTGCAGCGCGTTGAAACAGACGTCCGGCTTGAGGTCGGTCAGCACCCGCGCAAGATCCCGCCCGGCGTCGACCCGGCTGACCTTCGCGCCGAGGTTTTCCAGCGCCGTCGCACAGGCTGCGCCGGACACGAGACTGACCTCGCGCTCGGAGGACAGGCCGCCCATCAGGACCGCGACGTGGCGGCCGGCCAGGGGAAGGGACATTCAGGAGCTCCAGAATTTTGCGCAGTGCTTTAGCCGCCATAGCAGCCGGGTGTTAAGCGGCCGCTGCCATCGCGTGGATATTCGGACGAGAGCCTGGTTCGGGCGCGACTAGGGCGCCTTTGGTGCTTCCACGGCGGGCCTGGGTCGGAAATCGGCGTCGCTGTCGGCCAGCATGTAGAGCAACGCCGTCCAGGCCGCGACGTTCTGGTTCAGCTGGACCGGATCGACCTTGTCCAGCGTGTCGTCCGCCGAATGGTGCAGGTCGAAATAGCGGCTGGCGTCCTGGCGCAGGGTGAACACCGGCACGCCGGCCTTCTGCAGACCCTCAAGGTCCGCACCGCCGAACGGCGCAGGGTCGCGGGAGACGAAGATGCTCAGCGGCGCGAGCACGGTGGGAAGCTCAGCCAGCGCCGGCGCCTTCATCGCGTCCTTGGGCAGCATCAGCGCATAGATGCGGCCGGCGCCGAGATCGCTTTCACTGGCGATGACGATGTTGGCCAGCTCAGCCTTGCGGGCCTCGGCGTAGGCCTCGCTGGAACCGCCCGATTCCTCCGAACCCCACATGACCACGCGGATCGTGCGCCGGGGGTGTTTCGGCAGGTCGCCGATCAGTTTCGCCGCCGCGGTGGTGATGGCGATGCCGGAGGCGTCGTCGATGGCGCCCGTCCCGACGTCCCAGCTGTCGAGGTGGCCGCCGATGACGATGACCTCCTCGGGTTTGACGCTGCCGGCGATCTCGCCGGAGATGTTCCAGGCCACGCCCTTGGGGTCGGTCGTCGAGGCGAGGCTCAGCTTGATCCGCACCGGTCCGCGCGCGGCGAGCCGCTCGATCAGGTCCGCGTCAGGCACGCCCAGGGCGGCAGCCGGGATCTTCGGCGCGTCCTCGGCGTAGCGGGTGAGTCCGGTGTGGGCGAGGCGCGAGTCGGACGTGGAGACCGAGCGCATCATGAACGCCAACGCCCCGCGCTTCGCGGCCTCCGAAGGCCCCGAGCGACGGGCCAGGCCGGCCGCGCCGTAGCCCTGGCCATCCTGGGTGCGGGTCATCGGCTGGTTGACCACGGCAATCTTGCCGGTCAGCGAGCCGACCGGCGCGGCCAGCAGGGCGGCATAGCTCCCGAACACCACCACCTCGGCCTCGATGCCCTTGGCCGGCGTCGGGACCGTACCGCCGAGGCCAATGATCGACAGCTGGAACGGATAGGGCCCCGTGATCGAGGCCGACTCCGCGCCGCGAATCCAGCTGGGCTTGGCGAATTCCTCGACCTTGATGTTGACGAAGCCGAGGTCTGTGAAGGTCTTCACCGCCCAGTCCTTCGCGCGCGCCATCCCGGGCGTACCAACCAGACGCGGGCCGACCGTCGTGGTCAGGTCCTCGAGCACCGTCCAGGCGGTGGTGTCCGTCAGCGCCTTGTCGCGCAGGACCACCGCCGTGTCGGCGGGTTCGGCAGCGAGGGCCGGTGTCGCGAAGAGCGACAGGGCGGCGAAGAGGGCGGCGCGACGCATGGCTTACTCCTTGGCCGGCAAGGGCCTGCCGATCCGTTTGATTTCCCAGTCCAGCTGGACGCCGGTCTTCGCCAGCACATCGGCCCGGACGGCCTCGCCGAGACCCTCCAGGTCGGCGGCCGTGGCCTCGCCGGTATTGATCATGAAATTCGAATGCAGGGGCGAGAACATCGCCCCGCCGAACGGCTTTCCGCGCCAGCCGGCCTCGTCGACCAGCTTCCAGGACGAATGGCCGGGCGGGTTCTTGAAGGTCGAGCCGCCAGTCTTGTCGCGGATCGGCTGGGTGGTTTCGCGACGGGCGGTGATCTCGGCCATGCGGGCCTTCACGGCCTCGGGGTCGTCGGGGGTCCCGCGAAACACCGCCTGGGTCCAGAACATGGTGTTCGGTTCGACGACCGTGTGGCGGTAGGTGAAGCCGAAGTCCTCGTTCTCCCAGATGCGGAATTCGCCGGTCCGGTCGTAACCGGTGGCGCTGACGAGGATGTCCTTCGTTTCGCGGCCATAGCAGCCGGCGTTCATGGTCAGGGCGCCGCCGATCGTGCCGGGGATGCCGGCGTAGAACTCCAGCCCTGCGAGCCCGGCGTTGGCCGCCGCCCGCGCTACCTGGGCGTCGAGCACGGCGGGACCGGCGATCACGAGATCCCCGTCCACGGTGATCTCGCCGAACGCCCGTCCGGCGCAGCGGATGACCACGCCCTCGACCCCGCCGTCGCGGATGATCACGTTCGAGCCGACGCCGAGAATGGTCAGCGGAACGTCGGGCGAAAGGGCGAGCAGAAAGTCTCGCAGATCGTCCGGATCCGCCGGCAGGAACAGCACGTCCGCCGGGCCGCCCACGCGAAACCAGGTGAACGGCGCCAGCGGCTCATCGCAGAGGAGTTTGCCGCGGACGGGCGGGAGGGAGTCGCGCCAGGTCATGGGTGCATACCAGCGTGGTTCGAGACGCTCGCCTGAGGCTCGCTCCTCACCATGACGAAAAGATAGGCAGCCCCAACCCTGTTCGTCATCCTGAGGAGCCCGAAGGGCGTCTCGAAGGACGCAACATGGCCAAGGCGATCCCTCACGCCAGCGCCTCGAGCTGCCCGGGCAGGGCATAGGACCAGCTGGTGATGTCGCCGGCGCCGCAGAGCACCACGATGTCCCCTGCCCTCGCCTCGTCCTTCACCAGCGCCGCCAGCGCGCCCGGCCCCTCCAGCGGGATCGCCCGGCGGTGGCCGTAGCGACGCAGGCCTTCGACCAGGGCGTCGCGGTTGACGCCTTCGATGGGAGGCTCGCCTGCCGTGTAGACATCCGCAACGATGACCACGTCGGCGTCGTTGAAGCAGGCGCTGAACTCGGCCATCAGGTCGCGCAGGCGCGTGAAGCGGTGCGGCTGGACCACGGCGATGACCTTGCCCTCGCCGGTCACCGCCCGGGCGGCGGTCAGCACGGCGGCGATCTCCACCGGGTGGTGGGCGTAGTCGTCGATGACCCGCACGCCGTCGACGACGCCGGTGGTCGTAAAGCGCCGCTTCACCCCGCCAAAGGCCTTCAGCCCCGCGCGGATCGCGTCGGCGTCGACGCCCAGCTCCCGCGCCACCGCGATGGCGGCGCAGGCGTTCATGACATTGTGCAGCCCGGCCATCGGCAGGGTCAGGGCGTCATAGCGGATCGGCTCGCCCTCGCGCGGGCTGATCACCACGTCGAACTGGGCGCCGTCCGGACCCATGGCGATGTGGGTGGCGCGGACCTCGGCCTGGGGGTTGGTCCCGTAGGTCACCAGTCGCCGGTTCTCGACACGGGCGCTGAGGGCCTGGACTTCCGGATGATCCACGCAGATGGCCGCGAAGCCGTAGAAGGGGATGTTCTCGATGAAGTCCTGGAAGCCCTTCTTCACCGCCTCGAAGTCACCCCAGTGGTCGAGGTGCTCGGCGTCGATGTTGGTCACCACCGCCACGGTGGATTTCAGCTTCAGGAAGGTGCCGTCGCTCTCGTCGGCCTCGACAACGATCCAGTCGCCCTCCCCGACCTTGGCGTTGGTGCCGTAGGCGTTGATGATCCCGCCGTTGACCACGGTAGGGTCCAGCCCGCCGGCGTCCAGCAGGGCGGCGACCATCGAGGTGGTTGTGGTCTTGCCGTGCGTCCCGCCGACGGCGATCGAGAACTGCAGCCGCATCAATTCCGCGAGCATCTCGGCCCGGCGCACCAGCGGCAGGCGACGCTCGCGGGCGGCGGCCATCTCGGGATTGTCGTGCTTGACCGCCGTCGAATAGACGACCGCCGAGGCGCCCTCCACCTGGCCGCCTTCGTGGCCGATGAAGATACGCGCGCCGAGCTTTTCCAGCCGCTCGGTGTTGGCCGACGCCTTCACGTCCGAGCCCTGCACCGTATAGCCGATGCGGATCATGATCTCGGCGATGCCGCTCATGCCGATGCCGCCGATGCCGATGAAGTGCACGGGGCCGATTTCGAAGGGAACGGGTCGTCGACGCTGGATCATTCCGGCGGCTTACCCCAGAGCCGTCCGCTCGACCAGATCGGCGAGTTTTCCGGCGGCGTCGGGGCGGGCGACGGAGCGAGCGCCGGCGGCCATGCGGGTCAGCATGGCGGGATCCTTGAGCATGGCTTTCAGCGCGGCGGCAAGGCTGTCGACCGTCAACTCGTCTTCCGAAGCGACGGCCGCCGCGTCAGCGTCGGAAAGCAGGCGAGCATTGAAGGTCTGGTGGTCGTCGGCGGCGATCTTCAGCGGCACCAGCAGCGACGGCTTTCCGGCCACCGCCAGTTCACAGACCGTCGAGGCGCCGGCGCGGCCGATGACCAGGTGCGCGGCGCCGAGTCGTCCGGCCATGTCGCGGAAGAAGGGCGCCACCTCCGCCTTGACCATGGCGTTGGCATAGGTCCGGCGGGCGCGGTCCATAGACTCCTTGCGGGTCTGCTGCTGCACATCCAGCCTGGCGCGGATGTCTTCCGGCAGCTTGAGAATGGCTTCGGGTGTTGTTTCCGAAAGTAGCCGCGCTCCCTGGCTGCCGCCGGTGATCAGCAGCCGCAGCGGACCGCCGGGCTCCGGCGCGACATAGGGCTGGTCGTAGAGTGCGCGGATCTCCGGCCGGACGGGATTGCCGACCACATGGGCGCCGGCCTTGACCTTCGCCGTCGCCATCTCGAGCGTCGGGAAGGCGCAGGCCACGGCGCGAACCTTCGGCGCCAAGAAGCGGTTCACGCGGCCCAGGACCGCGTTCTGTTCGTGGATGACAGTCGGACGGCGCTGGCTCAGCGCCGCCAAAAGGGACGGCAGCGACGGATAGCCGCCGAAGCCGACCACGACGGCCGGGTCCATGCGCTTGAAGATCTGCCGCGCCTGCAGCGTGCCGCGCAGGACCGTGAAGCCGGCCCTGGCCATACCCAGCGGGTCGCCGGACTTTGCTGTCGCGGCGGACAGGCTGATGCGGATGTCGGCAGGGAACTTGTCGGCGTACATTGCGCCGCGATCATCGGTGGCGAGCAGAATCCGCCAGCCGCGCCGGATCAGTTCCTCGGCGAGGGCCTGGGCGGGAAACATGTGACCGCCTGTGCCCCCGGCGGCCACTACGGCGATACGTTCAGGCATGGACCCGTCCTTACGCGAAGGCGCCGGCGCGGGCGAGCCCCTCGCTGGGCGTATAGGCGCCGGGTCGGCGCCGGGTCAGGCCAAGCGCCATGCCGAGCGTCAGCCCCATGGCCAGCATCGAGGAGCCGCCATAGCTGATGAACGGCAGGGTCATGCCCTTGGTCGGGATCATGTTGAGGTTCACCGCGACATTGATCAGGGCCTGCAGGCCGACAATGACGAACAGGCCCGCCGCCGCGACCTGCTCGAACGGGTCCGACAGCCGCAGGGACTTGTAGAGCCCCCGGATCACCAGGAAGGCGAACAGCCCGATCAGGGCCAGCGAGAAGACGAGGCCGTACTCTTCCGCAAGGACGGAGTAGGCGAAGTCGGTGTGCATATCGGGCACGCCGCGCTTCATCACCCCCTCGCCCGGCCCTCGCCCGAACAGGCCGCCCGCCCAGATGGCCTCGGATGCCTGAGTGATCTGGTGCTTGTCAGCCTTGTCCGAACTGAGAAAGGTTTCGACCCGCGCCTGCACGTGCGGCAGCAGGAAATAGGTGCTGCCCAGACCAACGAGAGCCGTCGCGCCCAGCCCCATGATCCAGCTGATCGGCACGCCGGCCATCCAGAAGGCCGCTCCGAAGGCGACAGTGATCAGCACGGTCTGGCCGAGGTCAGGCTGCTTAAGCAGGAGGCCGACCGCCAGCAGGTAAAGGCAGAAGGCGATAAACACGCCCGGCACGCCCTCGCCCTTCTGGCCCTCGGCGAACATCCAGGCGACCAGTACGATCAGCGCCGGCTTCATGAACTCTGAGGGCTGGAGGGTGAAGCCGGCCAGATGAATCCAGCGCGTCGCGCCCTTGGCCTCGTGCCCGATGAACGGCAGCGCCGCCATCAGGAAGATCATCGCCACGTAGACGAAGAAGGCCACCCGCCGGATGGTCTTGGCCTCCAGCATCGACACGCCGATCACCAGCACCGCAGCCATGCCGCCGAAGATCGTCTGGCGCAGCGCGAAGTGGAAGGCGTCGTCATAGTGCAGGCGCGACGCCGCCGCCGGACTGGTGCCGAACGACAGCAGGACGCCCAGGGCGATCAGGGCGAACACGGTCCCCAGCAGCCAGCGGTCCATGGTCCACCACCAGTTGCCCAGCGGCGTGGTGTCGGACCTCAGGAAGGTATGGGGGCTGTAGCTCACGCACGGGCTCCCTTGAGAGCTGGCCGCTCCAGGGCCTCGACAGCGGCGCGGAACGCCTCGCCACGGGCCTCGAAGTCGCTGAACTGGTCGAACGAGGCGCAGGCCGGCGACAACAGGACGATGGCGTCCTCGCCGCTCGCCTCGGCATCCGCGAAGGCCGCAGCTGTCGCCGCCTCGATCGTGCCGGACTGGACGTAAGGCGCGCGGCCCTCGAGCACGGTCGCGAAGTCGCGTGCGCCGTCGCCGATCAGGTAGGCCTTGGCCACCCGGCCAAAAAGGTCGGCCAGCGGCGCGATGCCGCCCTCCTTGGGCTGCCCCCCGGCGATCCAGTAGACGCGCGGATAGCTGCTCAGGGCCTGGCGGGCCGCGTCGGCGTTGGTCGCCTTGGAGTCGTTGATGAAGCGGACCCGGCCGATCGACGCGACCGTTTCCATCCGGTGCGCGAGACCGGGGAAGGTCATCAGGCCTTCAGCGGCCTCTTCGGCCGGCACGCCGATTGCGCGCGCGGCGGCATAGGCGGCCGCCGCATTCTGCCAGTTGTGTCGCCCCGGCAGGGACCGGGCGCGCAGCAGGTCCGCCACCTCGACGACCCGGTCGCCGGTGGCGTCATAGAGGACGCCCTGAATCGCGTAGACGCCCCGGCCCATGGAGCGGCTGGCGCTGATCGGCCAGATGGTCCGGTGATTGGCGGCGGTGATCTCGGTGCAGATGCGCTGGCACCAGGCGTCGTCGACGCCGATGATCGCCGTGTCGCCTTTGGTCTGGTTCAGCAGCACCCGGCGCTTGGCGGCGACGTAGCCCTCCATGCCGCCGTGGCGGTCCAGATGGTCGGGCGTGATGTTGAGCAGAACCGCCGCATCCGGCTTGAGGCTGGACGTCAGGTCGAGCTGGTAGGACGAGACTTCCAGCACATAGACCGCCCCGGCGTGCATGTCGGGCAGGTCAAGGACGCCGACGCCGATGTTGCCGCCGACGCGGGTGTCGCGTCCCGCGCTGCCGCAGATGTGGCCGAGCAGCGCCGTCGTCGTCGACTTGCCGTTGGTGCCGGTGATGGCGGCGACCTTCGGCCGCTTGTGCGCCGCCGCCGAATTGACCGTCCGGGCGAAGAGCTCGATGTCGCCCAGCACCTCGACGCCGGCCGCCTTCGCCATCTCCACTGTCCAGTTCGGCCTGGGATGTGTCAGCGGCACGCCCGGCGACAGCATCAGGGCGGCGAAGTCCGACCAGTCAGCGGACTTGAGATCGACCACCGCAAAGCCCTCGGCGGCCGCCACGGCGCGACTGTCCGCCTTCTCGTCCCACAGCGCGACCTGCGCTCCGCCGGCGACGAGCGCGCGCGCGGCCGTCAGCCCTGTCCGGCCGAGACCGAACACGGCGACCTTGCGTCCCTCGAAGCCGCGGATGGGGATCATGGCGGGTCCGTCGTCTCCCTAGCGCAGCTTGAGCGTGGCGAGGCCGATGAAGGCCAGCATCAGCGAGACGATCCAGAAACGGATCACGACCGTCGATTCCGGCCAGCCCAGCTTCTCGAAATGATGGTGGATCGGCGCCATCAGGAAGATGCGTTTGCCGGTCCGCTTGAAGTAGGCCACCTGGATGATGACGCTGAGCAGCTCGGCGACGAACAGGCCGCCGATGATCGCCAGGACGATCTCGTGCTTGGTCGCCACGGCGATCGCGCCGAGCGCCCCGCCGAGGGCCAGCGAGCCGGTGTCGCCCATGAAGATCTTGGCCGGCGGGGCGTTGTACCAGAGGAAGCCGAGACCGGCCCCGATCAGGGCGCCGCAGATCACAGCCACCTCCCCGACGCCCGGCACGAAATGGACCTGCAGGTACTGGGCGAAGACGTAGTTGCCGACCAGGTAGGCGATCAGGCCTAGCGCAGCGGCCGCGATCATCACCGGCACGATGGCCAGGCCATCCAGGCCGTCCGTGAAGTTCACCGCATTGGAAAAGCCGACGATCACCACGGCTGCGAAGGCCAGGTAGAACCAGCCTAGATTGATCAGCAGGTTCTTGAAAATCGGGAAGGCCACCGAGGTCGACAGCTCCGGCGCCTCGGGCGACTTGCCGCCGAACCAGATCAGCAGCGCCGCAGCGGCCAGCGCGATGCCGAACTGGATGACCAGCTTGACCGGCGCCGAGACGCCCGCCGTCGTCTGTTTGGTGACCTTGTCGTAGTCGTCCATGAAGCCCAGCACGCCGTAGCCGGCGGTGACCATCAGGACGACCCAGACATAGACGTTGGTCAGGTTGGCCCACAGCAGCGTGCCGCCGATGGCGCCAGCCAGGATCATCAGGCCGCCCATGGTGGGCGTGCCGGCCTTCTCGAGGACGTGGCGTTCGATGCCTTCCTTGCGGATGGGCTGGCCCTTGCCCTGTTTGGCGCGCATCCAGTTGATGAAGCGCGACCCCATCGCCACGGCGATGATGAAGCCCGTCGCCGTCGCCATCCCGGTCCGGAACGTCAGGTACTTCAGGAGGTTGAGCAGCGGGACGGAGTCCCGCCACTCGGCCAGGAATTGCAGCATCAGGTCGTTCCCCCCGTATGATCGAGCGCGGCCAGGGCGGCGGCTATCGCGCTTGCCTGGCTTCCGTTCGATCCCTTGACCATCACCAGATCGCCCGGCTGCACCGCCGAAGTGATCGCGTGCGCGATATCCGCCGCAGCTTCCGCGTAGCCACCGCGCCGAGTCGGCGGAAGGGCATCCCAGAGCGATTTCATCATCGGTCCGGCGCAGAACACCAGATCGACGTTCGCCGCCTCGATCGGCTCGGCCAGCGCTGCGTGAAAGGCGAGCGCGTCGACACCCAGTTCAAGCATATCGGTAAGCGCGACGATCCGGCGTCCACGTTCCTGGCGCAGGCCGAGGGTTTTCAGCGCTGCTGCCATGGAGATTGGATTGGCGTTGTAGCTTTCGTCGATCAGCGTAAAGGCGCCGCCGGCGATCCGCACGGTCCGTTCGGCGCCACGGCCGGCCAGCGGTGCGAAGGCGGCCAGGGCGTCCAGCGCCGTTCCCCGATCGACGTCCATGGCTTCCAGCGCGAGGAGCGCGCAGAGACTGTTCAGACCCCAGTGGAGACCGGTCTGCAGCAGGGAATAGGCGACGGGTTCCCCGTGGATCACCGCCCGCACGCTGGCGGCGCCGTGGGCGGCCCGGAAGTCGACCAGCCTGGCGTCACACGCCTCGCCACTGCCGAACGACACCACCCGCGCGCCGGCCGACCGGGCCGACTGGCTGAGCAAGTCGAACCAGCGATTGTCGGCATTCAGCACCGCAAGGCCGCCAGGCTCGATACCGTCGAAAATCTCGGCCTTGGCGCGCGCCACACCGGCCTCACCATCGGCGAAGTTCTCGGTGTGCACGGGACCAACGGTGGTCACCACGACAACTTCAGGCCGGACCATCCGCGAGAGCGGCGTGATTTCGTCGGCGTGATTCATGCCGATCTCGAACACCGCACGCTGCGTGGCCCAGGGCATCCTCGCCAAGGTCAGGGGCACGCCGATGTGGTTGTTGTAGGACTTGACCGACGAGTGCCAGCGCCCCGCTCCGGCGAGACCCGCCGCGATGGCCTGGGTGACGCTGGTCTTGCCGACTGAGCCGGTCACCGCGGCCCGCTTGGCCAGCGACCGGTCACGGGCGGCCGTTCCCAGCGCTTCCAGCGCCTTCAGCGTATCGCGCACCAGAACATGCGGGCCGTCGACGGGTTTGGACGCCAACACGCCAGCGGCGCCAGCGGCGAGCGCGCCGGGCGTAAACAGATGGCCGTCCCGTTCGCCGGTCAGGGCGACGAACAGATCGCCCGGATCGACGGCGCGGCTGTCGATCGACACGCCTGTCGCCCGGAACGGACGGCCGACAACGCGCCCGCCTGTCGCTGCAGCGATGTCATCTGAGGTCCAGAGTGGTTCAGTCATGGACCCTCTCCTGACCCAGCGCTGCGGCGGTCTCGGTCACGTCATCGAACGGATGGTTCACGCCCGCAACCAGCTGCCCCTGCTCATGCCCCTTTCCGGCAACGACGAGCACGTCGCCCTTGCCCAGAAGCGATGCGGCGGCGCGAATGGCTTCCCGGCGGTCACCGACCTCGCGAGCTCCGGGCGCCGCGGCGAGTATCTCTGCGCGGATCGCGGCGGGACTTTCCGTGCGTGGGTTGTCGTCGGTGACGATCGCGATATCGGCCAGCCTGGCTGCGATCCCACCCATCTGGGGCCGCTTGCCGCGGTCGCGGTCGCCACCTGCGCCGAACACGACGATCAGCCGCCCTTCGGTGTGCGGACGCAGCGCCTTCAGCACCGTCTCCAGTCCGTCTGGCGTGTGGGCATAGTCGACATAGGCTTCGCCGCCTCGCGGACCGGCCCCGACATGCTGCAGGCGGCCCGGCGCGCCCTTCAGATGTCCCAGCGCCTTGAGCACCGGGCCTGCCTCCTCGCCGGTAGCGATACAGAGACCGGCGGCAACCAGCGCGTTGTCCGCCTGGAAGGCGCCCGCCAGCGGCAGGCGAACCTCGTGCACGCATCCGTCATGCTCGACGGAAAGGGCCTGGCCGTCAGCGGTCAGGTGACGGGACAGAAGGCGCAGGCCGCTGCCCGCTTCACCCGTGGAAATCACCGGATGGCCGGCGGCCGTCGCGGCGGCCTCGAAGGTCCCGAACTGGTCGCTGTCCGCATTCAGGACCGCAGCGCCTCCGACGGGCAGAAGTGTCTCGAACAGGCGCAGCTTGGCCGCCCGGTAGACGCCCATGGTGCCATGATAGTCGAGGTGGTCCTGGGTCAGGTTCAGGAAGCCGGCAGCGGTCAGCCGGACCCCGTCCAGACGGCGCTGGTCAATGCCGTGCGATGAGGCTTCCAGCGCCACATGGGTCACGCCATCAGCGGCCAGACCGGCCATCAGGGCGGCGACATCGGCGGCGTCGGGCGTGGTCAGGCCCGGCGGGGTGATCTGGATATCCGCAACCCCGGGCGCCGAAACGGTCACGCCCAGCGTGCCCATGCTGGCGGCCTTGTGGCCCAGGGCGGCGAAGATCTGACGGCAGAAGGTGGCGACGGAGGTCTTGCCGTTGGTGCCGGTCACCGCGACGCAAGTCGCCGGCTGCGCGCCATGGAAGGCGGCGGCGGCGAGGGCGTAGGCGCGGCGCAGGTCCGGCTCATGAATGACCGGGACGGCAGGGTGGGTGACATCATCGGGCGCGAGGATGGCGGCGGCGCCAGAGGCGACCGCGCTTTCGACATAGGCGCGACCGTCAACCTTCGATCCGGGCAGCGCTGCGAACAGGCATCCGGGCGTTACCTTGCGGCTGTCGGCGGTGACTCCCGTGATCAGCGGGTCCGGGCTGATCGCACGGCCGATGAGTCGGGACAGCAAGGCGGTCACAGACCGGCCTCCGCCGTCGGGGTCGCCACCGTCGCGCGGGCGGCGATCAGGGTCGGCGCGCCGGGCGCCGGCGTCAGGCGGCGCTGCACGCCAAGGAACGGCGCGACACGGTCGATGGTGCGGCCCACCGCAGGCGCGGCGACCCAGCCGCCGGTGCGGACGGCGCCCTTGGGCTCATCCAGAAGAACAAGGACAAAGTAGCGCTCGGCCTCGACCGGACCGTCTGTCGGGAACACAGCCGCAAAGGACCCGACCTGCTTGTAGGAGCTGTAGCGCTTGATGGCGCCATCCCATTTCTCGCCGGTGCCGGTCTTGCCGCCAACGGACAGGCCGGCCGCCTCGGCCTTGCGGCCGGTGCCCCCCACGACATTGCCGCGCATGATCTGCAGCATCGACAGGGTCGTGGCCTCCGAAACCACCCGCGTGCCTTGCGGCCGGTAACCTTCGGCGACCTTGCGGATGGTCAGGGGGATCATCTGCCCGCCATTGAGAATGGCGCCCATGGCCTGGGCCAGGGTCAGCGGGGAGACGTTGATGCCGTGGCCGAAGGAGACGCTGGCGATGTCGTCATCGTCCCATTTCTTCGGCGTGAGCGGTCGGGCCGACTCGATCAGCTCGACCTTGGCCCGGCGGGTCAGCCCGAACGCGGCGAAGTAGCGCGCCAGCTGCTCATTGCCGATCGCATGCGCCAGCAGCGCCGTACCGATGTTGGAGGAGTGGTTGAACACCTCGCGCAAGGTCAGGACGCGGTTCTCGCCGTGATAGTCGTGGATGGTGCGATAGCCCATCTTCAGCGGCGTACGGGCGTCGTAGGTCGAGTCCGGCTTCGCCACGCGCGTGTCGAGACCGATGGCCACGGTGAAGGCCTTGAAGGTCGAGCCCATCTCGAACACGGAGGCGGCGGCGCGGTTCAGCTTCTGGTCCGCTGTGGCGCGCTGCTGGAAGTTCGGATCAAAGTCCGGCCAGCTGGCCATGGCGACAATCTCGCCGGTATGAACGTTGGTGATGATGCCGACGGCGCCGTTCGGCTTGTACTCCGCCGCCGCGAGCGCCAGCTCTTCCTCGAGCGCGGCCTGAACCCTGACATCGATCGACAGCGCCACCGGCTTGCCCGCCGCGCCGGCCTTGAGGATGTCGTCCTGGAGCGCCCGTTCCGCGCCGGCGAGGCTCTCACCACCCTTTTCCGTGTAGCCGATGAAGTGGGCGGCAAGGCCGCCGAGCGGATAGACGCGGCGTTCCTCCGGCTCGAAGATGATCCCCGGCAGGCCCAGCTCATGCACGCGGGCCCGCTCGGCCGGTGTCAGGCCGCCGACCAGGAAAGCGCGCTTCTTTGCCGCCAGGGCCCGGTCGATTTGCGCCGGTGTCAGTTGCGGCAGGGCGGCGAGAAGGCCCGCGCGGGTCTCGCGCTTGCTCCAGACATCCTTCAGGTCCAGCGACAGAGAATAGTGGACCAGATTGACCGCCAGCAGCCGGCCCTCGCGATCAACGAGGTCGGCCCGCTCGGGTACGCCCACTGCCGTTCCGCCGGTCCGGCCCGACTGGGCCAGCGTCGCGGACCACACAGCGCCGCCGGCCATGACGCAGAACACCAGGGCGAAGACGGCCAGCACCACAAAAATACGAATTCGGGTGTCATTCTCGGCGCGACCATCCGCGTGGGCCCGCTCGAAGGCATGTTCGATCCGCCAGACATGCTCGATGATCCAGCGCCAGAAGGGCGGATACCTTTGCGGGGCGAGGTCGGCGATGCTCATGGGATCGCGACGCTTGCAGTAGAGACGGGTTGTGGCCGGGGCTCACGCGCCGCGACCGTGGACAGGGTGTCGACAGACGCTTCCTGCCGCGCGGCCAGCGGCTCCAGGTCGAGATGAGCCCGCGCCAGACGCTCGAGCCGCTCGGGCTGCTCGAGGTGCGCGACCTCGGCCTCAAGCAGGCGTATGCGCTTGCGCTCCTTGTTCATGTCGACTTCGACCTGACCGATTTCATTGCGTTCGCGGCCAGCGATGGCCTTGGCCAGGTTCACGCTGATCGCCAGGATCAGCAGCGTGGCGCCCAGCACGATGTTCAGGGTCCGGAAGCCCCGAATGCGATGGTTGAGCAGCGCCCTGATCATGCCGCGTCCCTCCAGGCCGGCGCATCGGTGCGCACACCGGCGCGCAGCTTCGCCGAACGGGCGCGGGGGTTGGCCGCGAGTTCGGCGTCGCCGGACTCCATCGCGCCCTTGAACGGCAACGCGAAGGTCGGCGCGGGTCCGCCCGCTACCGGCGGGGCATGACGCGAGCCGCCCGGCAGGTTGCCGGACCGGGCGGTGAAGAAGGCCTTCACGATGCGGTCTTCAAGCGAATGGAAGGTTACCACCGCGAGCCGGCCGCCGGTCTTCAGGATTTTCTCCGCCACGACGAGGGCGGCCTCCAGTTCGGCGAGCTCTTCGTTGACCGCGATCCGCAGGGCCTGGAAGACCTTGGTGGCCGGATGGGTCTTGGCGCCGCGACGGCCACCGAGGGCCTTTTCGACCACCTCGGCGAGGTCGAGCGTGCGTTCGAATGGCTGGGTGGCGCGACGGCGGATCAGGAACGAGGCGATGCGGCGACTCTCTCGCTCCTCGCCGTACAGCCAGATGATCCGAGCCAGCTCGTCCTTCTCCAGCGTGTTCACCAGATCGGCGGCGGTCGGACCTGTGTCGCTCATCCGCATGTCGAGCGGGCCGTCGCGCATGAAGGAGAAGCCCCGGTCAGCCTCGTCCAGCTGCATGGACGAGACGCCGATGTCGAGGGCGATGCCGTCCACCGAGCCAGGGGCGAAATGGTCGCCCATTTCGGAGAAGCGGGCCTCGATCAGCCTGAACCGGCCGGTGGCCTCGAGCGGCGCGGCGAACCGGCGCGCGGTCGGGTCGCGATCGAAGGCCACGACCTGGGCCCCGGAATCGAGAAAGGCGCGAGCGTAGCCGCCCGCGCCGAAGGTGCCGTCGACGATGATCTCGCCCGGCCCGGGCTTGAGGACCCGGGCCACCTCGTCGAGCAGGACGGAGAGATGCGGCGCCTCCGTCATTCAGCGGCGCCCGTCAGCCGGGCGCGCTGGGCGGCGCGCAGGTCGATGAGGCCGGTGCGGGCGGTTTCGCGAGCTGCTGCGCGGTGCGCCTGGAAGGCGTCGCGGGTCCAGATCTGGAACCGATCGCCCATGCCGACGACCGACACCCAGTCGGACAGTCCGGCCATGTCGCACAGCGCCGGCGGCAGGGTGATCCGGCCGGCGTCGTCGAACGACAGTTTCGCCATACCGCCGAACACGCTGGTCTCGAGCGCCGAGCGCAGCGGGTCACCGAAGGGCAACTCCTCGATCAGTGCGACGTAACGATCAAACAACGCCTTGCCGCCACCCTCCAGGCAGTCGGCTTCGATCGAGGGGAAACAGAAGATGCCGTCGAAGGGCTGGCCGACGGCCGCACGGAACTCATGCGGCACGACGATGCGGCGCTTGCTGTCCAGTTGCTTGTCAAAGGTCGACAGGAACACGTCGCCCAATCCCCGCCCAACGTCGCCGGACCCCATCCGACGACAGCATCTGGGTTAACATGGGATGAAATGGGTGGCAATGACACCGAGGCTCGTTTCTTCACGAAAACAACTGTGTCGCAGCACCGACTGGTTAACGCCCGTAAACAATTCACAGAACATACACTGAACATGTTAACAACAGCGGGGATAATCGCCGCGTTGTTGCAGTCTAAAGGTCTGAAGACAGGCGGATCAGACGGCCTGTAAGCCGGGTTCTGTGCCAACGCCCTTGCGGGCGCGCGACGATCATTCCTCTGGACCGGCCCTTGCGGGACGGTTCTCGCGACCAACCCGGACGCCTCGGGCCGGAAACGGCCCTACCTCGCAGTATCCCCGAGGGGACATACGAAGCGCGGAATCCCTATTCGGTCTTGCTCCAGGCGGGGCTTGCCATGCCGTCCGTGTCACCACGTCCGCGGTGGGCTCTTACCCCACCCTTTCACCCTTCCCGCCGCCGAAGCGGAGGAGGTTTGCTTTCTGTGGCGCTATCCCTCGGGTCACCCCGGGCGGGCGTTACCCGCCGCCTTGTTTCCGTGGAGCCCGGACTTTCCTCGACCCCCGAAGGGACCGCGATCGCCCGGCCGTCTGATCCGGGGCGGGTTGTGGGGGAAGGGGGCTGTGGGGTCAATGCGTCCTTCGAGACGCTCGCTTGATGCTCGCTCCTCAGGATGACGAACGTGGGCTAGCTCCAGACATCTTCGTCATGGTGAGGAGCGATCCTTCAGGATCGCGTCTCGAACCACGCGCGATCAGGACGCCGCCCGCAGCACCGCCATCAGCCGCGCCCGGGTCAGGCCGTCCGCCACGCCATCGAAGCGGGTCTGGACCCAGTGGCGCTGGAAGGCCAGGACCACCTCCCGGGTGTTCTGGTCGAACTTGCCGGTCGGGGCGCAGTCGTAGCCGAGCCGGGTCAGGCCGGCCTGTAGAGCGAACACCCCTACGCCCTCGGCGCCTTCGCTCAGTGGCTCGCCCGGAGCCGGGTCGGCCTCGGCCCAGACGCCATGACCGGCCTCGGCCAGCCGCTTCCAGGGAAACAGCTCGCCCGGATCCTGCTTGCGGGCCGGCGCGACGTCCGAGTGGCCGATGATGCGGCTGTCCTCGATCTCCCAGCGCGTCCGGATGTCGGCGACCAGGGCGATCACGGCGGCGACCTGGGATTCGGGAAAGGCGCGGTAGCCGAACTCGTGGCCGGGATTGACGATCTCGATGCCGATGGAGGCGTGGTTGACCCCCTCCTCGCCCTTCCAGAACGAGACACCGGCGTGCCAGGCGCGACGCTCCTCGGCGACCAGCCGGAAGACGCGACCGTCCTCCTCGACCAGATAGTGGGACGAGACCCTCGCCTCGGGATCGCACAGCCGCGCCAGCGCCGCCTCGCCGGTCTGCATGCCGGTGTAGTGCAGCACGATCATGTCCGGGACCTTGGTCCGGGCATCGAAGTTCGGCGACGGCGCGTCGATGATGGTCAGGGTCATAGGAACCGGTTTCGCATCTGCAGCAGCAGCGGCATCACATTGTTGGGCCGGAGGGCGATGATCAGCACACCGGCCAGCGCCAGCGTGGCGCCGATGGCCATTCTGGCATCGAAATGGTCATGGGTGACAAGCACTCCCAGCACGATCGTGAACAGGGGCGTCATCAGCACAAGCGGCGAGATCAGGGTCGCCTCGTACTTCTGGATCAGGCCGTAGTAGGCCGTGTGGGCGATCACCGAGATAACGATCGCCGAATAGAGCACCGCCGCCACGAACGGCCAGCCGGCGGTCAGGGTCGCGGCCCACTGCCCCTGTTCGGTCAGGGCGCTGAATCCCAGCAACGGTGCAGCCGAGGTGAACCCGACCCAGGCCTGGAACTGCAGCGGCTTTACCCCGTCCATCTGCTTCATCATGACCGCGCCCAGGGAACCGGCCAGCGCGGCTGCCGCCACCAGCCACAGTCCGACCGACATGGACATGCCCCCAGGCCGCCACATCACCACCAGCGCGCCGACGAGGGTCAGCGCCATCCCGATCCCGCGACGCCAGCGCACCTGCTCGCCCAGCATGATCATCGACAGCACGGTGGTCATCGGCACGCCCAGCTGGATCACGATGGACGCGGCCGAGGGGCTCGCCGTCTTCAGCGCCATGAACATCAGGGCGAAGTTGGCCCCGCCGATCAGCTGGCAGACGATGATCATCCGCCAGATCGGCCGTGGCGCCGGCAGAAGCCACGGCAGGGTGCACAGCATCACCACCGCAAACCGTGCGCCGGCGTAGTAGAGCGGCGGCACGCCCCAGTGGGCGATGACGATCTTGCTGACGATCGTGTTGGTCGCCCAGACGAAACACATCAGGACAAGAAGGGCGAAGTCGCGCAGGGCCATGAAGCGGGTCTAGTCCCCTTTCGTGACGGAAGGCGAGCACGAAGGCGACGATTGCGTCATCGACGCCGGGTGAACCTCAATGCGGTCCGGGTTTCGGAGAACGAACAGACCTTGTTGTCGACCAGGCCGTGCGTCTTGGCGGCGGCCATGACCTCGATATCCTTCACGCGCAGCAGCCTGCCCTTCAGCGAGACGATCCACAGCGCGCCGCGCTCTGCCAGCCGCGGGATAAGGTCCGGGATGCGGGCAAGGTCCCCGGCGCTGTCTGCGCCATAGAAGAGGATATCTAGCTCGCCGAGCGCGTTCGAAAACGCTGCCCGATCCGCCAGTTCCGCCGCGAAGTCCGCATCGTCGAGGTTCTCGATCGCCACGGCCATGCCGGCCTTGACGCCCAGCTTGTCGAGCCGGCCCGGCGGATGGAGGATCGCCTGCGCCCACCGCGCGGCCTGAACGGAGCCCAGGGTGAAGCGCGAGCCATCGGCCAGCACCAGGTCGGCCTCGTCGGCAACCAGCCCCTTCAGCGCCTCACCCTCGAACACCCGGCGGGTCGCGCCGCGAAAGACCAGCTTCGGCGCTTCCCATTGCAGCCGGCCAACATCCACGCCATCGCCGAACCGGGCCGGAATGGCGTCGACATCCTTGCCCATCAGGTTGGCGTTCCTGCGTTCAGCTTGCGGCAGGTCTCGGCAAAGGCGCGCCGCACCGCCGGTCCAGGCGCGGCGAGCGGACCGTAGGTCTGGGCGCCATAGCTGATCGAGATCGGCCCGCCATCTGTCAGAGCGGTCAACAGCGCTTCGTCCGCGGCTCCTGTCGCCCGGATCACTGGGCCGCGTGCACCCTCCGCTGCAACCGCCACCAGCGCGACAACCGTATCGCCGGCGCCGATCGACAACCGCTCCTCGCTGGCAATATGCGTCAGCGTGCCGGCCTCAACCATGAGGCCGGCGTTCCTGGCGCAGACCAGGCGAAGGGGCGATCCGTCGGGCATGGTCTCGGTCATCCAGGCCATTTCGACGCTGTTCTTGCCGATGGCGAAGGCCCAGCCGTTGGGATCAGGCGTCGCCACGGGGGCAGCGGCAGGCGCCGCTGCAGGTTCGGACGGGCCTGGCCCGCAGGCGGTCACGAGCAGAGCCGTCAGAAGGAAGGGCGCCGCCCTCATCCCTACATGCCCTTGAAGTTGGCCGGGCGCTTCTCGAGCAGGGCGTCGACGCCCTCCATGTGATCCTCGGTCAGGTGGCAGATGGCCTGGGAGGCCGCGCTCATCTCCAGCAGGGTGTCATAGCTGGTGCTCTGACCGTGCTTCAGGAGCGACTTGGCCAGACGCAGGGCATGCGGCGGCTGCTGGGCAATGCGTACGGCCAGCTTCATGGCCTCGTCCATCAGCGACTCTTCCGGCACGACCCGGCTCACCAGGCCCCAGTCGCAGGCGGTCCGGGCGTCGATGACGTCACCGGTGAACAGCAGTTCGGACGCACGGCTCATGCCGATGGTGCGCGGCAGCAGCCAGGCGCCACCGTCGCCCGGGATCAGACCGAGCTTGAGGAATGTGACGCCCATCTTGGCGCCCTCCGCGGCGATGCGGATGTCGGTCATGCAGGCCACATCGCAGCCCAGGCCGATGGCCGCGCCGTTGACAGCGGCGATCGACGGAACCTCCAGGCCATAGATGGCCCGGACGACGCGGTGGATGTTGGTGCGGTAGTTCTCGCGGATGCTGACGGCGTTGCCGCCGAACGCGCCTTCGCGGTCCTTCATGGCCTTGACGTTGCCTCCGGCGGAGAAGGCGCGGCCTGCTCCGGTGAGGATCACGCACCGCACGTCCTTGTCGGCGTTGATCGCCGCGCAGGCGGCGGCCACCTGGTCGCCGTCACCCGGCGCGCCCAGGGCGTTCATCGAGTCCGGCCGGTTGAGGGTCAGGATGGCGACATGGCCGCGCTTTTCGGTGGTGATCAGGCTCATGGTCGCTTCCCCGGGTCGGTTGTTGTGACGGCGTTGCGTTGTCCATAGCGGGACGGAGCGCATGCGTCATCGGTTTGCACGACCTTCCCCCCCTCCAATCACCCCTCCCTGCCAAGGGAAGGGAGCATTCCGGATTGCTGTGGATAACGGCGATCCGTGGACGGCAAACCGGTTGCGGCGACGAGTCCCAGCCCGTGCACCGACGATCCACAGCCTATTCCCGAACGCTGCACAGTCGCGATTTTCGCCCCCGTTGCGCCCCGCAAAGACCCGTCGCACAGTCGGGACGTCGAGAGGAAACGCGGCGCGGGCGAGACGGGAAACCGGAAGGCCAGGCGGGCGGGACGCTCCAGGAAGACGGACCGGGGGGAGACCCGCGGAGACCGGCCCGGGAGCAGATCGATGAGGACCAGGGGCGACCCCGGACACCCGCCGATCCACGACCTCCAGACCGCAGGACCCGCAAGGGACCTGGGTGAGAGGGCGATGCGGCCGGGCAACCGGAAGCACCGTCCTCTTGCTCGTTTGGGGCCGGGTCATCCGCCCGACAGTCTCACGACCGCCATCCGATCATCGTCCCTTGGCGCCCCAGCCTCCCCGACCTAGGTTCTGAAAGCAGAAACCGGGGATTTCGCCATGACCACTCGCCGTCAGATGATCATCGCCTCGATGGCGGTTCTGGCCGCCGCCTGTGCGCCCAAACCCAAGGCCCCGACAGGCCGCAAGACCGTCCGTTTCGCGACCGACTGGCGCGCCCAGGGCGAGCATGGCGGTTTCTACCAGGCGCTGGCCTCCGGCGAGTACGCGAAGCGCGGGCTGGACGTGACCATCATGCAGGGCGGGCCGAGCGTGAACGTGCCCCAGCTGCTGGCCGCCGGCGCCATCGAACTGGGCATGGGCTCCAACAGCTTCATCCCGCTGAACATGGCCGCCGAGAAGGCGCCGGTGAAGGCCGTCGCAGCCTTCTTCCAGAAGGACCCGCAGGTGCTGATCGCCCACCCCGGCACAGGGGTGAACCGGATCGCCGACATGGCCGGCCGGCCGATCCTGCTGGCCGACGCGTCCAAGACGGCCTTCTGGGTCTGGCTCAGGGCGAAGTACGGATTCACCGACGCGCAGGTGCGCAGCTACAACTACAGCCTGGCGCCCTTCCTCGCCGACAAGCGGGCGATCGTGCAGGGTTATCTCTCCAGCGAGCCCTATCAGGTGGAGAAGGAGGGCGGCTTCAAGCCGGGCGTCTTCCTGCTCGCCGACGAGGGCTACCCCGGCTACGCCACCATGGTGCTGGCGCCCAACAAGCTGATCGAGGGTGATCCGGACATGGTCCGCGCCTTCGTCGAGGCCAGCGCTGCGGGCTGGAAGGCCTATCTGCACGGCGACCCCGCGGCGGCCGACGCCCTGATCCTGAAGGACAATCCGGAGATGACGCCGGCCCTGCTGGCCAATGCCCGGGCGCAGATGCGCCAGCATGGCATCGTCGAGTCCGGCGACGCCGCCGGCGGTAATGTCGGCGTCATGAGCGAAGCGCGCTGGGCCGAGTTCTTCCGGGTGACCTCCGAGCAGGGCGTCTATCCGAAGGACATGGACTACCGTCAGGCCTTCACCCTCGATTTCGTGACCCCCAAGGCGTGACCGCCGCCCTCGCCTCCGTCGAGGTCGACTATCGCGGCCGCAGGGTGCTGGGACCGGTCGATCTGACGCTGGAAGCCGGCGAGGTCGTGGCGTTGGTCGGCCCCTCCGGCTGCGGCAAGTCGACGGCGATGCGGTTGCTGGCCGGCCTTGAGGCGCCCTCCCGCGGGACGGTGACGCGCACGCCCGGGCGTGGCGAGACATCGCTGGTGTTCCAGGCGCCGACCCTGGCGCCCTGGATGAGCGCGGCCTCGAACGTCGCCCTGCCGCTCGAGCTCGCCGGGATCGACCGGCGTGAGGCCGGCGAGCGAGCGCGGGACGCCCTGTCGAAGGTCGGGCTGGCGGACGCCGCGGACCGGCGTCCGGCCCAGCTTTCCGGCGGCATGGCCATGCGGGTGTCGCTGGCCCGGGCGCTGGTTACCCGCCCTCGTCTGCTGCTGCTGGATGAGCCGTTCGCGGCGCTGGACGAGATCACCCGGCGAACCCTCGCCGATGATGTCCTGGCGCTGTGGTCTGAGCTGCGGCCGGCCATCCTGTTCGTCACCCACAATGTCGAAGAGGCCGTCTACATGGCCTCCCGGGTCGTGGTGATGACCGCAGGGCCTGGCCGCATTGCTGGCGAGGCAACCGTCGATGGCCCGATGCCGCGTCCGGCCGGATTCCGGACCACCGAAGCCTTTCGCCGGACCGCCGAACAGGTGTCCGACCTTCTGGCCGCCGGGATGGAGCGGGCGGCGTGAAGATCCTGACCGCCATCGCCGCACCGGTCGTGTTCATCGGCCTGATGCTCGGAGTCTGGGAGGCCGCCTGTCGCCTGCTCGAGGTGCCGAGCTACTTTCTGCCGACGCCGTCGGCGATCGGCCAAGCACTTGCCGATAATCTGCCGCTGCTGGCCTCATCCGGCTGGAACACGCTGGCGACGGCGCTGTGGGCGCTGCTGACGGCGAGCATCCTTGCCAGCTTGCTGGCGCTGGGAGCAGGCCTCAGCGGCATCGTCGAGCGGGCCATCCAGCCGGTCGTCGTCACCCTGCAGGTCACGCCGGTGATCGCCATCGCCCCGCTCGTGACGATCTGGGCGGGACTCGAGCATCCGGAGCGGGCGGTGATCGGCCTGGCAGCCGTGGTCGCCTTCTTCCCGATCTTCTCCGGCGCCCTGACCGGCCTGAAGGCTGTCGATCCCGATCTTGAGCGGCTGTTCGACCTTTACGGCGCGACCCGTTGGCAGAAGCTGACGCGGCTTCGCCTGCCGACCGCCGTCCCGTTTCTGCTGGAGGGACACAAGGTCGCAGCGGGCCTGGCCGTGGTAGGCGCGGTGGTGGCCGAGTTCGGCGCGGGATCCGGTGGCTCTCAGGGACTGGCGTGGCGGATTCTCGAGGCCAGCAACCGGTTGCAGACCGCCAAGGCCTTCGCCGCCCTGTTCGTCCTCGCCGTCATGGGCGCGGGCCTCTACGCCAGTCTGCAGGTGGCGGAACGTCGCGCCCTGGTCTGGTGGCGCGGGCGTTAGGCGAGGGTTAAGCGGCTTCGGCTAGAACGGACGGGTCCCGACGACCGGATCTGTTCATGCGTCTCCTCCTTGCCATCACCCTCCTGGCTGTCAGCGCCACCGGCGCCCAGGCTGGCGAGGATCGTTACGGCTCGCGCCGCGCCCCGGCCGGCGCAGACGCCGCCGGTCGACCGGCACCCCTCCCCTATTCCGGACCTATGCTGACCTGGAGCGGCAAGACCGCCGCGCCGGCGATTGCGTCCGCCGCGCCCCGCCAGCAGCTGCCCGCCCGTCCGGACATGATGAGCGGCGGCCTCTATCGCGGAGCGCCGGCACCCCAATTGCCCATGGCGATGGCTCCCGCTCCGGCCCCGGCCGCCCCGCGCGTGATGACGGCGGCGCCTGCAGGCTATGCGGGACCGACCGCGCAGCAGGCCGCACCGCAAAGCCTCTACAGCGCGCCGGCGCCTCGCGCCGCAGCCGCCAGCCTGCCGCCGCCGCCCAGCGCGACGATGGTCCAGGGCGGCATCTACGCTTCCGCTGGACCGCGCTTCTATTCGGTGCACCGCCCCTACGGCGAGACGCCTGACCCGATACCGGCGGCGCCGGCCGGCGCCGCCACGGCCTATCGTCCCGAAGCCAGCCTGGCCGGCGCGGTCGCCCTGAGCGGCGTCGGCGATGGCGTGCTTTCGGAAGGCCAGGACGAAGGCGGCCTCGGCGGCGTCGGGGCGTCCGAAGCCGCGGAAGAGGCCGAGCGCGCAGCCAGGCGCGAGGCCGAGCGCGCCGCCGCCCGCCGTTCCGCCGCCGGAAGCGGCAAATGACGGCGGCTGCCGCCGACCGCAGTCGGCTTCACGACCTGATCGCCCTGGCCCGCGAGACCGACAGCGGCCGTCGACGTGAACTGCTGCGCGGGGTGACCGACCTGTTCTTCACCGGTGACCGTCACAGCGCGTCGGAACTGGCGTTGTTCGACGACGTCATGGGCCAGCTGGCGGGCGAGATGGAAGTCGCAGTCAGGGCCGAACTGTCCGAGCGGATGGCGCATGGCCGCGGTGCACCCGTCGGCCTGATGCGGTCGCTGGCGCGAGACGACATCGCCGTCGCCCGGCCTGTGCTGCAACACTCCTACGCCCTGAGTGACGCGGACCTGCTTCAGGTCGCCCGGACGCATGGGCAGGACCATCTGCGCGCCATATCCCGGCGTCATTCGGTGTCCGTGGCCGTCTCCGAGGCGATCGTGGAACACGGGGACGACCAGACGCTCGGCGTTCTGCTCCGCAACGAGGGTGCGACGCTGTCGCGCGAGACGCACGAACGGGTCGTTGATCGGGCCGCGGTCAATCCGGCCCTGCACGAGGCGGTCGTGAACCGTCAGTCACTGCCGCCCGATCTGCTGAACGAGATGTATTTCATCGTCGAGGCCCGGCTTCGCGACCAGATCATCGCCCGCAACGCGGGCATTGATCAGGCTGAGCTGGATTCCGCCTTGAGCGCGGGACGCAAGCGGGTCGCTGTCGGCGACGGCGTGCTGCCCGCCGACTACGCCGAGGCCGAGGCCGCCGTAAAGGCGATGAAGGCCAAGGGCGAGATCAGCCCGCGCACCCTGGCGGCCATGCTGCGCAATCGCGAGACGACCCGCTTCCTGATCGCCCTCGGCGTGCTGGCCGATATCGACTTCCACACCGCCCGGCTGATCCTGGAGCGCAAGGAGCTCGACGCCCTGGCCATCGTCTGCAAGGCGGCGGACTTTGATCGCAGCCTGTTCCTGACCTTTACGGTGCTGATCCTCGACCGCGCCGACGACGCCATGGCCCGCGCCAAGGCGCATGGCGATCTCTACAGCGCACTGCCCCGCGACGCGGCGCTGCGGACGATCCGGTTCTGGCGCATGCGCCGCTCAACGGGCGATGTCGCCGCGGCCTGACCCGGCGGTGGGTCCAGACGAGTGGACTACTCCGGCGTGTTCTTCCAGATGATCGGAATCTGGACCATCCGACCCGCAACAGGGCGGCCATCCATGTCCACGTCCGGCATCCGGAACGCCGGCGCGAGCGCGAGAGCAGCGGCGCCATACCCCAGGCCTGCCGGGGTTTCCGAGCGGATCGAACAGGCTTCAAGCCGCCCGGCCCCGGTAATGCGGCAGGCCATCAGAACCTGGACCTCGGCCGGCGGGCTTTCGAGATAGGGCGTCACGCGACCAATGTCGTCGCCCGTCGGCGTCTGGATCCACGAAGGCTGAACAACCATCGGAGGCTCGCCGATGTTCGGTCCGGACAGCAGCAGGAGGGCCAGCAGCGAGATCATGGCCGCCCGTCAGCCTGGTGCGGGGCGCCGCGCGTCCGCAGCCGCTCAAGCGCCTGATGCGCCAGGTCGGTCAGCGAGCGCATCCCCTCCTCGCCGAAAACGTCCATGGCAGTCGTCAGCGCGACCGCAGCCGCCTCCAGACCGCCGTCATCGCGGCCGGTGATGTCGACGCGCGTCTCATAGAGGCGAGCGAGATTCATCTGCGCCACGGCCCAGGCGACCGGGTCCGCCGATGGCTTCAACCGGCAAAGCTCGGTCTTGAGCGCGGCGATGGCCACATCCAGCACCGCGAGGTCGCCGGTCAGTTCCGCCTGACGTCCCAGCGCCATCGCGCGCGCGCCGGCGGCCTGGGCGCGCAGGGCGAGGGCTGGCTGTTCCTTCAACACCAGTTCAGCGCGATCGAAGCAGGTCACGGCCTGCTCGAAGGCGCGGGGGTTGTCACTCGTCTCGCCCAGCACGATCAGCGCCTGGCCGAGGCCGGCCTGGATACGGGCCCAGTCCAGCGGGCTGTGATCCTTCGCCACCTGCTCCAGGGCGCCGGCGAGGGCGTCGACGCCGTCCGCCGCCGCGCCTACATCGCCGGTCAGTTCCGCCAGCCGCGCAAGCGCCGCGCCCTCGACGGCCTTCGCGCGGCCCCAGCTCAGGGGTTCCACAGCCAGATCGAGGCCGGACAACGCAGCTTTCGCCTCGCGTACACCGTGGTCGATCAGGTCCTTGTTGCGCAGGGCCGCGCCTTCGAGCGACAGCAGATCAGCCCGCGCAATACGTTGTTCCGCCGCCATCAGCCGGGCGGCGGGACTGGCCCTGCCGGCGGCGCCCAGGGCCGCGAGCGGGGCTTCGTACGCGGCGGCGATCGTCGCGACGCCGGCGCTGGAGCCGAGCGCCGAGCGCCCTCTGATACCCGCAAGCGTAGCCTCGGCCAGCGCCGCGCCGACACCCGACGCGCCGGCCGCCTCGGCCAGGACGCGCTCGGCGGCGGCGACCAGCCCCTCGTCCCCGAACAGTTCAGCGCCCAGCAGGGCGCAGAGTCCCTGCTCCGCCCTGGCCCGGGCGACGCCCGAAGCCTTGTGTTGTTCGGCAAGCAGCTTGGCCGCCGCCTCCGCGCTCGACGCGGCTTTACGCAGGGCGGTGGCGTCTCCCGACCGGCGAGCGACTTCACGCCAGGCGACGGACGCTTCGATCAGCCGCGTGCCCCGATCCTTGACCCCGATGCGCCCGGCGGCCACGTCCGCGCCCCGCGCCTCGTTGATCAGCAGACGCAGGTCGAGGAGCTCAAGCAGGGAGGAGTCTCCCCCCGTCAGGCCATCCCGGAAAACACCGGCGACGGGCTCGCCCCCCAGAAACCGGCGCAACTCACGACCGAACTCGAACATGCGACGCCTGCTCCCCGGCGAAATCCGTCCCGACCCGGAACACCCGGAGGACAGTCTTCAGGAGCAGAGCAAACGCCGGTCCCAAGCCGTTAACAAGACGTAAATTTCTTCGGTATGGTTAATGCGACGCCCGAAGTTCAGGTGCGCGGAACCCTGGCGACGCAGGCGGCCAGCCGCGCCCTGGCGGATGCGTCTCCCGCCGCCAGCAGCGCCTTCTCCACGGCCCGGTCGCGCTTCTGGTCAGCCTCGGCCTGTGCGGAGGACAGACCGGCCTGCCGCGCCGCGTCCATCGTCGCGAACGACCAGAACATCGCATGATCAAACTGCGGACTGGCGGGGATGCCCGTGACCGGGTCCTTCGCAAGTTCCGATGCAGCCTGGGTCACCGCCGCGCAGGCAAGGCTCTCGGGATAGGGGGGCAGACTGGCGGACGCAGCGAAAAGCAACACCGTGAGATTCAGCATCTGAGTCTCCTCGTTGAGGACGTCCATCAGGTGCGCCTTGTCGCCGCCGGTCAGCCCCAGGAAGGGGGGATTTCCGCCCTCGCGCAAAGTTATCCACAGGCTGTCAAATAAATTTCACAAATCACGAAAAGTGCGTAGACTTGCTCCTGACACGGATCAAAACCGTGCTTGGGAGGACGTGACATGACCATGATTTTCGCAGGACTGATGGCCGCTGCAGCGCTGTTTGCGAGCGAACCCTCATCGATCGCCGGCAATGGCGTGGAGGCTGTTGGCGCCGCTGCGGCAGGCGCCAAACCCCTGATGGTCTGCGCCCGGGACGACGCGTCAAAGCGCGCCTTCAAGCGGGAATTTGGTCGCGCGATCTATGTCTCGGCCGATGAGGTCATCGCCGGCCGCGGAAACGGCGAGCGTTGGGACACACCGCGCTGCATCACGCCGGCCCAGCTCGCGCGTCTTCGTCGCCTGATGAACGAAACGACCTACACCCAGATCGCCAGTCGCTAGACGGGCTACCCCCGCTCGCGCGTGCGCAGGAACTCGAGGTCGGGGTAGCGCTCGGCCACGTAGTTGATCTCCCACGCCGACTTGCCGAGGAAGATCGGCGAGGCGTCGATGTCCTCGGCCATGGCGGTGCGGTGGGTCGAGGCGAAGGCTTCGATCTGGGCCGCCGTACCGTGCAGCCAGCGGGCCTCGGCGTAGGGCGCCGGCTCGAAGATCACGTCCAGCTGGTATTCGTTCAGCAGCCGGTCGGCCATGACCTCGAACTGCAGCTGTCCGACGGCGCCGACGACAAAGTCCGAGCCGAGAATCGGGCGGAACAGCTGGGTCACCCCCTCCTCCGCCAGCCCTTCAAGGGCCCGCTTGAGGTGCTTGGCCTTCAGCGGGTCCTTGACCCGCACGCGACGCAGGATTTCCGGGGCGAAGTTGGGCAGGCCGGCGAACCGCAGCAGGCCGGTCTCCGACAGGCTGTCGCCGACCCGCAGCACGCCGTGGTTGGGAATGCCGATGACGTCGCCGGCGAAGGCCTCCTCGGCCAGCTCGCGGTCCGAGGCGAAGAACATGATCGGCGCGTTGACGCTCATCTGTTTGCCGGTGTTCTGCGCCTTCAGCTTCATGCCGCGCTGGAACCTGCCGCTGGTCAGCTTGAGAAAGGCGATCCGGTCGCGGTGGTTGGGGTCCATGTTCGCCTGGACCTTGAAGACAAAGCCGGTGACTTCGGCGTCACCCGGCAGAACCCGGGTTTCCTCGCCATTGCGGGTCGCCTTCACGGCCTTGGGCGGCGGGGCGTAGGCGGCCAGGGTCGCCAGCAGCTCGCTGACGCCGAAGTGGCGCAGGGCCGAGCCGAAGATCACCGGCGTCATGTGCCCTTCAAGGAAGGCCTGATGGTCGAAAGGCCTGGATGCCTCCTGGACCAGCATGGCGCCCTCCTCCAGCTCATCGCGTTCGTCGGGCAGCAGCAGCGCGTCGATGGCGTTGGATTTGAAGGCGACCGGGGCCGGGTGACCCTCGTCGCGGTTCTTGCTGAACGGGATCAGCGTCTTGTTGCGGAAATCCATCATCCCCTTGAAGCGCCCGCCCGAACCGGCCGGCCAGTAGAGCGGCGCGGGATCGAGGGCCAGCTTCGAGGCGATTTCGTCCAGCAAGGCGAAGGGATCCTGGGCTTCGCGATCCATCTTGTTGATGAAGGTGACGATCGGGATATCGCGCAGGCGGCAGACCTCGAACAGTTTCAGGGTCTGGGGCTCGATGCCCTTGGCGGCGTCCAGCACCATAACGGCTGCGTCGGCAGCGGTCAGGGTGCGGTAGGTGTCTTCAGAGAAGTCCTCGTGGCCCGGGGTGTCCAGCAGATTGAACATCAAGCCGTCGTGGTCGAACGTCATGACCGAGGCGCTGACCGAGATGCCGCGCTCGCGTTCGATCTTCATCCAGTCTGACCGGGTGCGGCGGTTCTCGCCGCGCGCGCGCACGGCCCCGGCCGCCCGGATGGCCCCGCCGGCGAGCAGCAGATTCTCCGTCAGGGTCGTCTTGCCGGCGTCAGGGTGGCTGATGATGGCGAAGGTGCGCCGGCGCGCAGCTTCCAGGGCGGTGGTGTTTGACATGGCGGCGGGGGTAGCCGTCCCGCCGCCGTTTGTCACCTGTCGCCGGGCGCATCCTCGGCCGGCTCTGCCGCTGCCTCCGCCAGTTGGCCGGCGCGGGCCTGGGCGATCAACCGTTCAGCCGCCTCGGCAAGCGAGCCGCCGTGCGGATTGTTGGCCAGCGGCGTCAGCAGCGCGATCGCCTGCGGGAACCGGCCGCGCTTCATCAGGGCCCGTGCCGCGCTGAGCCGGATCGGAGCCACCTGAGGCGCCAGTTCGTGCGCCTTGAGCAGCACTGTCAGGGTGTTGTCGGTCGGGTAGTCCGCCGTCATCGAGCGCGACTGCGCGTAGTTGTACAGGATCTGGTAGCGGTTCTGGTCGACCGCGAACGCCTTGCCCAGCCAGGGACTGGCTTCGGCGTACAGCGCGGCGCGGCGGGTGCGGTCGGCGTCTCCGGCGAAGATGCGGCTCAGCGCCATCAGCCACAGGGCGTCGACATCGCGGGCGTCGGTGGCGATGCGGCGCGTCAGGATGGCCTCGCCGGCAGGCCGGTCGCCGAAGGTGATCTCCGCCCGGGCCAGTGTCAGGTCGGCCAGCCGGTCTCCGGGAAAGCGTGCGGCGCGCTCGCGGATCTCGGCGAGGAACGCGGGGCGCTCACCCGCCGGCACACCGCTCTTCAGACGCTGCGCTTCGAGCAGAAGGTCGTCGGCCGACGGCGGCAGGACCGTCACGACGATATCCGCCGGCGGTCGCGCGGCGCGCTTGTAGCGGATGCCGGGCGTGGCGCGCAGGTACTGCTTCAGCGCCTTTTCGGCCGACACAAGATCCATGCCCAGCGCCGTTTCAAGCGCCTTGACCGGGTCCTCGCCGCGCCCGATCGCCAGCAGATAGTCGCCCAGACGGGCCTTCCGCACGGGGTCGCTGAGCATGTAGTGCGTCAGCAGCCAGGACTGGGCGTAGTACATGCCCCGGGCGCGATCCGGCCCGTTCCCGGCCCGGGTCGGCGGAGCGATGGCGGCGATGGTGCTCAGCGGCAGCCAGGCGTTGTTGGCCAGGTTCGCGGCCCGGCCCTGCGGCGCGACGCCGACCTCAATCAGGGTGTCCTCGACCCGCGTGGCCCCGAAATACTCGGCATAGCCCTCGACCAGCCAGGCCGGATAGGCCGCGGCGAAGTGCTGCATCATGAAATGATGGACGTACTCATGGAACAGGAAGCGCTGGCCGTTGCCCGACCCGCGCTCACCGCGGATCGCGACGGCGTAGATGTCGCCGAGGTTGGCGCGATAGACGCCGGCGACGTATTCCGTCGCCCCGGGCCAGGTCCGCTTCAGGTCCCTGCTTCCCCCCACCAGATAGATGTCGAGCTTGCGCGGCGGCGTCGCGGACGGATCCATGCCATGCGCCATGCGCAGCAGGCTGTCGAAATCCTCGAGATCGGCCGCGAAGTTGCGCAGGTTCGATTCCGGGCCGTCGCTGTAGAGGACAAAATGGGCCGTCTCGGCGCGCAGCCACTTCGCCTCCGCCGCCGTGGCGCCCCATCCGGTTGCGACGAGCAGACCGGCGACAACAGCCGCGAGCGCGCGGAAAGCTGGAAACACGACTTCACTCCTAGCTGGCGGCGAGCGCTGCCTGCACGCGCTTCATGAGCGCCTTGGCCATCTCCACCATATTGCCGCCGTGGGGACTGTTGACCAGAGGCCGCAGCAGGGCTTCGGCCTCGCGCCAGTTCCTTCGGGCCATAAGGACCTGGATCAGTTCGAGCCTCACGTCGACGACCTGCGGCGCCTGCTTGTAGGCGGTGATCAGCAGTGTCTGGGTCTCCTGGGTCGGGAACCCGGGTTCACCGCGCCTGGCCTGGGCATAAGCGAACAGAATACGGTAGTCCGCCGGAGCGAGTTGCGCCGCCCGTTGCAGAACAGCGCGAGCCTCGATCCTCAGCGCTTGCGACTTTTCGGCGTTTTCTTCCTCGTCCGCCGCGTAGACCAGATAGGATCCGAGCACAAACATCGCTTCGACGTCGGTCGGATGGGCCTTGATCCAGTCCGTCGCGACGGCCCGGCCCTTTGCGGGGTCGCCCAGTTCCATCTCGGTCTGGGCCAGCGCCAGCATGGCCAGCTGATCATCCGGGAACTTCGCCGCCTTGGCCCGGATCATCGGCAGATAGCCGGCGTTGGCGCTCTTGTAGGAATGGGCGACCAGTTGCAGGCGGTCGAGCAGCAAGGCGTCCGCCGATGCCGGCAAGGCGGTGATGGTGATCGGGGGAACGGCGAAGTCCGTCCGTTTGTACTGGGTGTAGATGAGGCCGGTATTCATGTAGCGGCGCAGGGCCTGGTCGAGCGCATCGGTCGTCATGCCCGCCGCCGCAACCATCGCCTCGACCGGGTCAGCGCCCTTGCCGACGGCGGACGCATAGGCACGGAACTGTCCGAACCGGACCGGGTCGCTCATCAGATAGTGGGTCAGAAGCCAGGACTCCGCATAGAAGTCGCTCCAGCTGTCACTTCGGGGTCCGCGCTTGTTCGCCAGCACGTCGGCGATCTTCAGCCACTGCCCGTCGCGCAACTCCGAGGAACGCCCGTCATTGACCCGCCCGACCTCGACGAACTCGCCCCTGATCCGGGTCGTGCTGTAATACTCGGCGTATCCCTCGACCATCCAGGCCGGATAGGCCCCCGGGAAGTTCTGCAGCATGAAATGGTGCACGTACTCGTGCTTCAGGGTGACGGAGTCCTCGTCATCACCCTCGAGCACCGCGACGGCAAACACATCACCCCCGCCCGACGTATAGTAACCCGCGACGGCGTCACCTGCGGTATGCCAGGTTCGCTGCAGATCCGCGCGGCTGCGCACGAGATAGATGGGCAGCTTGCGGGGCGGGACGCCCGCCTCGGGCAAGCCGTGCCGGGCGCGCAGCAGACTGTCGAACGTCTCCATCTCGATGACGTATTCCCGCAGGGTGCTCTCGCCGCGGTCGGTGTAGATGATGAACCTCGGGCTCTCGGCCTTCAGCCATTTCGCCTGCGCTGCCGCCGGCGTGAGCAACAGCCCGATAACCACGACCAGGGCCGCAGCCCATCGCTTCAGTGCCGGCATCGCCTGTCCCCCCGGGCGTACGCGCCTCAACCCCAGCGCGCACGTTAGGCGAGCGGTCGGACGTCCGTAAAGGCTCGGAAAGAAACGAAGGCCGGGATTCGTCAGGCGGCGAGGCGGCGCCACACCTGGCGATCGGCTTCGACCGTCGTCAGGACGCCCTGCTTCTGGCGTTCGTAAAGCAGCGCCATGACCTCGATCCCGATCTGGCAGTATCGGGTCTGGACCTGATCCAGCGGACAGGCGACGGCCGACGCCACGAACAGGGCGGCGTTGATCTCCGGCGTCCTTGTCATGATCAGGGCGGCCAGCCGCTCGGCTCGGACCCGATCGGTATGCGGCAGCAGCGGATTCTCGGAAAACAGTTCCGCGCCGAGTTGTTCCACAAACCGATGGCTGAGCCGGGCGAAGCGGCGCGCGGCCACCGGCGGCGCGAGGTCAAGCGCGTCGAGATTCAGGACGACGTCGTTCATCAGGAAGAGCATTGAGGGCACGCCGGACACAAAAAAGAACCGTCCCCATCTGGCTCGGTGGGGCTTTCGGTCCGGTGTAGAAAGGCGGTTAACGGCGTGACTAACGCTGTTCGACCGCCTCGATGAGGAAGTGTCTGCCCTCACGATCATCGATCTCGACGATCCAGACATCGGGATCAATCCGAAGGGCGCGCTGGGCATAGGCGTCCAGGTCGGCCTCGGTTTCCGAGATGACCGGCTGCATCCAGACCCGCTCGCCATCGCCGCGGGTCGCCTCGCTGTAAAGCCGCACTGTCCCGGCCTTGCGATCGACCACCTTGACCAGAACGGCGCCCGCGCGCGGGTCTCCCTTGCGGACCACGACGGGGAAGGCGCCGCCAAGTTCGGCGCGGCGCAACAGGGCGCCCACCCAGATGTCCGTCGAAAGAAGCACAGCTGTTCCCGCTAACTGAACCGCAACCCGCACACCCTAGGCTGCGCCGGACGTTTCAGAGCATACGGAATAAGTCCGGCCCATGACGAGCCCGCGCACGCAGCCCCATACCCCATCGCGGCGTCTCTGGCTGGCTGCGGTGCTTTGCGTTGCGCCCTGCGCTGCCTCGGCCGGGACCGCGCTCGATCTGTTCTACGAGCGGTCGGTGATGACCGCTGCCGACCTCCGCTGCGATCTCTTCGACCCGGGCGTCTCCACGGCGCTGGATGCCGCACGCGTCCAGGCCCGAGGCGCGGCCTTGCGCGCTGGCGCCAGCGAGGACGCCCTGCTCGGCATCGAACAACGCGCCCGGGCAAAGGCGCAGGCCGCTGACTGCCGGTCAGCCGATGTGGCGACCGCCGCCGGCCGGGTTCGCACGGCGTTCGAAGGCTACTCCCGCATCAGTCGCCTGACCTATCCGGGTGACACTGCGGCCTGGCAGGCTGACCGCACCATTTCGGTCGAGGGACCGCTCTGGCGGTTGTCGCAGCCGGCAAAATTCGGCTGGGACCGGCTGGTGTTCGGCCTCGGCGGCAAGCAGGGTCAGGGCGTGCTGCTCGCATCGGCCAGTTTCGCTGACGGCGCCTCGCCCTACGCCGTGCGCCTTGTCATGCGGGACATCAGCCGGACATCGGGCCCCTATCTCGACAGACGGCAGGCTGGTCCGGACGGCCGCATTCCACTGGCTGGACGAATGCCTCCGTCGGCCACCCGCGCGTTTTCAGCCGAAGCGCGCAGCCCGGCGTCAGCCCGGCTCGCTCCGGCCGGCGCCAAGTCGGCCCTGCTGGTCCGGTTCCCGACCCAGGCGACAGAAGCTCTCGCGCGGCTTGATCCACGTGAAGCCGTCATGATCGAGTTCGTTTTCTCCGGCCGCGAACGAGACGCCGTCCGCCGCGCATATGTCGAGGTCGGCGACTTCGCCGCCGGCCGGGCCTTTCTGAACGTCGAGAACCGCTAGCGGATCGGGTTGAACGCGATCACGTTGTCCCCGACAGGCGGCGGCGATCCCTGCTCAGGCTTGAGCAGCACCGGCAGCCGGACGGTCACGGAGGTGCCCTCCCCGACCGTGCTTTCGATGAGCATTTCACCGCCGTGCAACTCGGCGAACGAGCGAACCAGCGACAGGCCGAGCCCGCTCCCCATCTGGCGCTGCGCCGGATCGCCGGCCTGCTCGTACGGGCGGCCCAGCCGATCAAGGTCTTCGCTGGAAATGCCGACCCCCGTATCGGCCACGACCAGCTCGAAGACTCCGTCATAGCCGTGAGCCGTGACGGTCACGGCCCCGCCCTTGGGCGTGAACTTCAGCGCGTTGGAAACGAGGTTGAGCACGATCTGCTTGATCGCGCGACGGTCAGCGTCAACGTCGATCGCACCTTGCGGGATAACGCCGCGCAGCCGGACGCCGACGCCATCGGCCTGGACCCGCATCAGCCGCATCGCCGCGGACACCGCCTCGCGGGCGTCGAAATCCTCACGCGACAGCTGGAAGCGCTCGGCCTCGATCTTGGACATGTCGAGCACGTCGTTGATCAGATCCAGCAGGTGGCCGCCCGACTCGTGGATCAGGTCGCCGTACTCGCTGTACTTGTCTGGCAGCGGACCGAACATCCGCGCCCGCATGATGTCGGAAAAACCCATGATGGCGTTCAGCGGCGTGCGCAGTTCATGGGACATGTTGGCAAGGAAGCGAGACTTGCCGGCGGCCAGGGTCTCGGCGTCCTGACGCGCCTGCTCCAACGCCGCCTCACGGTCGCGTTCCGGCGTAGCATCGCGCACGACCGCAAGAAGCAGGTTTTCCTCGACCCGGCGCAGGGTGACGGCGGACCAGCGGTCGACGGCGCCCGCCGGCGTGAAGCCCACAGTCGCCGCGCCCTCCGATGACGCCTTTCGCAGGCCATCGAGGACGGCGTTTCGATCCCGACCGCCTAGCGCAACGGCGGCCAGCCCCAACGCCTGCAACGTGTCCTGCGACACGCCCGCGGGTGGCTTGCCGAACATGGCGCGCACCCGTCCGTGGGGATAGAGAGACAGGATCAGATGCGGCTGCTCCTCGAGAACAGCACGCAGTCGCTCGACTTCATCTTCGAGACGCATTTCGCGACGATTGACCTGCCGCTCGATCATAATCAGGCCGGCGCCGAGCCCAAGGCCGGTGGTCGCAAGCGCGGTAAGCCCCATCCAGAAGGCGACCATGCCGGTCGGTGGCGCTGGCGCGAGGCCGGCAAGCACCGCGACGGCGGAAACAGCGGCCGCCATGAGGGCCAGGGCGGCGCTTTGCGGCAGGCGCGATCCGCCGCCCTGCGCCGCCGCTGCCGCAATGGGCGCCAGGCACCAGGCCGCCAGTGGTCCGGCGACGCCGCCCGCGAGGATACAGGCGAGGCTGCCGCCGAGCGCCCACAGAACCAGCATCAGACCCTGGTCACGCGGCGACTGTCGATGGCGGGTCGCCAGAGCGACCGCTGCCGGAATGCCACCCGCGAACAGCGCGGGCGCAACGGGCCAGAGAGTCTTTGGATAGGCCAGGGCCACCGCCAGTAGCGTGACGCAGACCGTCGACAGCCAGGCCACGGACCAGATGCGGCTCCCGCGAGTCAGGTCCGTGTACGTCGCCGGAGCGACGTCGCCCTTCTGGGCTTCGTCGGACTTGGATTCTCCCACTCGCCTTCGTCCCCCCGCCCCGTTCTGGGCCTTGATCGAACTCTAGCGGCCTCTGGACCCGGGCTCCAGACTGCTCAATCCCCGGGCGACGTGAATAGGTGCAGGCTCGCGCGGCAACCTGTGGACGGAAGCAAAGTGGTAACCGTGAAAGGCGGTTGCCGGGCCTGGCGTCATGCGACTCAACCTACCGCCTGGCCGGTGGAGGACGAGGGACAGCAGCGGTGGCCCGGCGTCGCCATTGCGGGGGAGCAGGACTGATCACCGCCGTGGCCTTGCCCGGCGCCCGCAGCGGCCCTAAGTGCGCGCCCATGACCGCCGACATCTCGCAAGCGCTGGACGACCTCGCCGCCGAATTCGAACTCCTCGGCGACTGGGAGGAACGCTACCGTTACGTGATCGAACTGGGCCGTGAGCTTGAGCCGCTCGCCGACAGTGAACGGTCCGAGGCCAACAAGGTTCGTGGCTGCGCCAGTCAGGTATGGCTGGTAACCGAACCTCGTGACGACGGAAGCGTCCACTTCCGCGGCGACTCGGACGCCCATATCGTGCGTGGGCTCATCGCTATCCTGATGCGCCTCTATGCGGACCGTACGCCAGCCGCCATCCTGGCCTTTGACGCTTCGGCCGCCTTCGCCGCCCTGGGCCTCGCCGGTGCCCTGTCGACCCAGCGGTCGAACGGTCTGGCGTCAATGGTCGCCCGCATTCGTCGGGACGCCGAGGCGCTTCAGCAACCCAGGCCGTAGTGGCGGGCCAGTGGGCCAAGCGCCAGCTTCAGCACCGCCTTGCCCGCGCGCCGTGGCAATCCCAGCGACCGTTCGGCGGCCTCGAGCGCCGACCCTGCGAAGCATACGTGCTCCAGAATTTCCTTTAGCCCGGGGCCGACCGCTATGAGGGCGGCGGCGATCCGGGCCTTCGCGCCTCTGGCCCGTTCCGCCGGATCAACGCCTGGCCCCCTGCCGCCCCGCGCCTTCGGACCGGCGTCCCATGCCATGGTCAGCCGCCCGACGGTTCCCGCGACCACGAAGTCGTCACGCAACTTTTCCGCCGCAGCGATTTCCGCCAGCGATAACCAGGCTTCCCCCCGCCCGTCGCGACGTCGCGCAAGCCAGGCGATCGGCGACTCTCCCAGGTTGACGGCCTTCACCGCCTGCCGGCCATCGGGTTCCGTGACCAGACGGCGTCCCTCGATGATGCTGGGGCGACCGGCCGGCGGAGCGGTCGGGGACGCACAGCGCGCCAGCCGCCAGCCGCCTTCCGGTCTGGTCCGGAGCCCCGGATCCTGCACCAGTGCGGCGAAGTCGGCTTCATCGATCCGGAGGGAGGACCGCCGACGCCGATCAGCGGATATGCGGACGGCGTAGAAACCCTCACCTGCCGCATCCAGCCAGGCGCCGGGGCGGGCAAGGACCCGCAACGCTCGCGACACATCCGCGCTCATGACCAGGAATCCGGTGCATGGCGAATACAGGCCTCCAGTTCCAGCAGCCGGGCGTCGATCTCGGGATCGTCACGCAGATCCTCGATGATCCTGACCGCATTGCCGGCCGTCGTGCGGTCGCGACCGAAGGCGGCCGCCACCCGGGCCAGCGACCATTCGAGCGTGACATGCGCCAGGTAGAGGGCGATGTGACGGGCGCGCGTGGCCGCCTGGCTGCTGCGGGTCCGGGCCGCGATCTCCCGCGCCGGCATGTCGGTGGCCAGTCCGATCAGACTGGTAATGAAGGCCGCCTTCAACCGGTCGCGGCGATGGTCGGGCGGCGGCCCGTAGAGGTCGTCCTGGTCCTGAAGCGTCATGTCATCCTCGTCGGCGCGGCGCGAGGGGCCTGCGCGGTCACGCCAGTGTGCCCGGTCGCAACGAACTGAGGATAATATTCCTATACTTCGATGCGCAATAGGAAAATTATCACGCCGCGACAATCACTTGTGCGGCGCCACATCTGCCTGGGCATCGGAACGGATGGAAATGAGGGCGCTGCCCGCCTCAGGCGGCGCGGATGCCGCTCGACAGGTCGCCCTGCACCCCGACGACGGCGTCATAGCCGAGGATCATGTCGACGTTGACGCCGTCGCTTGCGAGCGGCAGGCGCAACCATAGCAGGGACACATGGCTGGACCCACGCCAGGACAGGCTGTGGCAGCCCACGCCGGGGCGGCGTTGCTCGACCACCTGGTCAAGCTCGGCGCGCCAGTATTCGGCGGCTTTGGCGCCATAGACGTCACCCAGGGTCCGGCCGGTAATCTCACGACCGTAGACGCTGTAGAGCCCGGTTCCGGCGAGGCGGAGGCGATAGTCACGGCGCAGGCCGTCGACGACGTCGATCAGGCTGACCGTGGGCAGCAGACGCTTGAAGTCTTCCGGTCGGATATCCGCCCGCCCGGGGATACGGCCGGCCTGGCGCAATGAAGCCCAGTAAGCGAACAGCTCTTCATGGGCGCGGGCGGCTGTCGCCGAAGCGCCCAGTTGCGCGGCCATCTACAGAATCCTTAACAACCCCTTGGAATCACCAATGATTCACTATCGCTTAACCGGCGAATCGGGATCAAGCGAAATTCGCGCCGCGCCAAAAAGTTTCGCGGGCAGAGTCAAGCGCGAGGCGAAAAAGCTGAGTCTTCACAACGGACAAGGGGCGGCGAGCCGAACTCGCCGCCCCTCAATGATTGTGCCGAAAAGCGCGGTCTAGCGCTTCTTCTTGGCTGCCTGACGGCCGCCCTGGCCGAGGCCCATCTGCTTGGCAAGGTCCGAACGCGCCTTGGCGTAGTTCGGAGCGACCATCGGATAGTCCTTCGGCAGGCCCCACTTGGCGCGGTATTCCTCGGGGCTCATGTTGTACTTGGTGCGCAGGTGGCGCTTGAGCGACTTGAACTTGCGACCATCCTCAAGGCAGATCAGGTGGTCGGGCGTGATCGAACGGCGCACGGGAACCGCGGGTTCCTTCGGAGCGACTTCGACCGTCACAGAACCACTGGCGACTTCAGTCAGCGCCTTGTGCACGTTCTGGATCAGGTTCGGGATGTCGTTGGCGGCGACCGAATTGTTGCCGACATAGGCGGACACGATGTCCGTCGTCATCTCGATGATCGCGGATTTGTCTTCCATCTGACCTTGTTCCATCACTTTGAAGATTGGACGCGACCGGAATCGGCCCGTTACGGTTCATTTGGACGCTGCATATAGGGACTGTTACCGACACACAAGCACTTCAAACCTGACGGCAGGTGCAATTACTCGTGCTTCCGGCAATGGAAGAATAGCGGCGTTCAATCAACCGACGCGCCTTCACTCTTGCGTTTCTGTCCGGAAACAGGAACTCAGCGTCGCCGGATGTCGCCGCCCAGAGCAAGCATGGCAGCCTTCTGGGGCTGCGAGAACTCGTCCAGCGCCGCCTCGTCTCCATCACGGATCGCCTGCATGAGGGCGGGCGTCAGTGCGGAAGACAGGGACCAGTTCCAGTAACGCAGCACAGTCTGGGCCCGATCGACGGCGATCGTGTCGAACAGGGTCAGGACCCGGTCGAGCGTCGGCGCGACATTGCCGGCGGCGTCCGTTTCCGGACGTCGCAGGGCGCGCCACAGGAGCCGAACGTTGTTTCGCGGCAGACCTGTGGCCTTGCACAGGATCGCCAGCGGTTCACCGCCCGGGTCCGTGAAGATCTTGGCCCCGGTCATCGGCTTGAGGCCCGACAGATAGGAGATTTCTTCCGCCACTTCGCGGGTAAAGCTCTCCGACGCGACCTGAACGGCCTCGTCGAGGCTCTCAAACGGGCTCTTGGCGATGGCGGCGCGATTGCGCTGGCGCCGTTCGATGAACTGGAGCGCCTTGCGCGTCAGCGGGTCCTGCCAGTTTTCGTCCGCCGCCATGGCGAACACGTCGCTGACGGCCTCCTGCAGGACTTCCCGCGAAACGGCGAACCTCTGGAGGATCACCCGCCGCGCATCGGCGTCTGACCACCAGAACATTACGTAGGCATGGCTCGGTCGCAGTTCACTGCGACGAAGCAGCAGCGGAATATGCCGAGGATTGTCGCGGGTGCCGGCAACGATAGTCTCGATCGCCTCGTGACTCAGTTTGGCCAGGTCGTTGCGCAACAGGGACTCGGTCACCGCCGGCTCGCCGCGCTGGACCAGTTCGTCGGCCACGACCTCGTTCAGTCCGCGGCGAGCGGCGATCAGGCGACGATGCTCGAGCGTGCCGCTGCGAACACAGTCGATCAGGTCGCCATCGCCCACGGTCGCGCTGTTCTCCAGCAGCTGGCGAGCGACCTCCAGGTCGTCGCGCATGAGCATCCGGGCCAGGCCCGTCGGGATGTCAGAAACATTGGCGATCCTCCGCGCGATGCGGACGCGCTCGTCCAGCGCCGCTTCCCGCAGCAGCTCGACGATCAGGTCGGCGGTCATCGAGCGCTCGAAGGCATTGACCCGGCTGCCCGGTAGACAGACGACGTCCGCCAGCCGCTTGAGCAGCGTCGCCCGCGACCGCGCCGGGGGCGGTGTCGGGGGCACAGCATCGCGACCCTGGCCGAAGTCGGGTTGATCGAACGCGGGCCGGGAGGCGGGATCACTCATGGTTCACGGGGACGGGCGGCGCCAGAGCGCGCCGCTGTCCCGATCACACCAGAGGCTTGTTAACCGCTGGTGACTGCGCGGCTATTTGAACGCGCGCTGGTCCCAATACGGCCAGATATCCGGCAGATCGCTGGACACCTTGTCCGGATAGGCCGGGGCGCGCTTTTCGAGGAAGGACATCACACCCTCCTTGGCGTCGCCCTGCGCGCCGCGCGCCATGATCGCGCGGCTGTCCGACATGTGGGCGTCCATCGGATGCGGAGCACCGACGTTGCGATAGAGCAGCTGGCGGGTCAGGGCGACGGACACGGGGGCGGTGTTGTCCGCGATCTCCCGGGCCAGGGCATAGGCCGCCGGCAGCAGGTCTTCCGGCGCGTGCAGCGAACGGACAAGACCGCCGTCTTTCGCTTCCTGCGCCCCGAACACGCGACCGGTGTAGCACCACTCCAGCGCCTGCTGCAGGCCGACCAGGCGGGGCAGGAACCAGGACGAGGCCGCCTCCGGCGTGATGCCGCGGCGGGCGAACACGAAGCCGAACTTCGCCTCCGTCGAGGCCATCCGGATGTCCATGGCCAGCTGCATGGTCACGCCGATGCCGACCGCCGCGCCGTTCACGGCGGCGATCACCGGCTTGAGGCTCTCATAGATGCGCAGGGTCAGCAGGCCGCCGCCGTCACGGTAGACGCCATTGACCTTGTTGGCCTCGCGCGGATCGCTCTCCAGCTTGGCGTAGTCGAAGGTCTTCTCGCCGCCGCCCAGGTCCGCTCCGGCGCAGAAGGCGCGGCCGGCGCCGGTGACCACGACCACCTTCACCGCGTCATCGGCGTCGGTGATGTCGAACGCCTGGATCATCTCCGCCATCATCTGGGTGGTGAAGGCGTTCATCCGGTCGGGCCGGTGAAGCGTGATCGTCGCGATCCCGTCCTTCACGTCCAGAAGGATGGTCTCGAAAGTGGGGCTGGCCATGGCGGGCTCCTGTTTTGTTTGTCGCGCGGATGAAGACCGCCGGACGTGGCGGAAGGCAAGGGGCCGCCTCAGGCCGCCTTGCGCTCCGGGGAGAAGCTGACGCCGAGCTTGCGGATGGCGTGGACGAAGTTGTTCGGGGCGATGTCGATATCGCCGTTCCAGCGCATGTCCGGGAAGCGGGCGAGGATCTGACGGTAGGCCTCCTCCAGCTGGATCTGCGCCACGCGCTTGCCGATGCAGGTGTGCGGGCCGTAGCCGAAGGCGATGTGCTTGTCGGCGTTCGGCCGGTCGACGATCAGCTGGTCGGGATTGGCGAACACCTCGGCGTCACGGTTGGCCGCGCCGTAGTACATGATCACCTTCTCGCCCTCGGCGATGGTCTGGCCGTTGATCACCGCGTCGCGGGTCGCCGTGCGGCGCATGTAGATCACCGGGCTGACCATGCGGATGAACTCGTTGACCGCGCCGGGCAGCAGGGCCGGATTGGCGATCAGCTTCGCGCGCTGCTCCGGGAACTCCGTCAGCAGCTTCATCGAGCCGGACAGGGTGTTACGGGTGGTGTCGTTGCCGGCAAAGACGATCAGCAGCCAGGAGCCGTCGAGGAACTCGTCGCTCAACTCCTCGCCCTCGACCTTCGCGCGGGCGATGGCGCTGAGCAGATCGGCCTTCGGATCAAGACGGCGCTTGTGGAGCATGTGCCGGCCGTAGTCGAACATCTCTTCGACGTTGCTGTTGAAGTCGGCGATGAACTGCATGAGCTCCAGCGTCGGGGTCAGCCCGGCGGTCGCCTGCTCGCCGGCCATGTTCTGGGCCAGCTCGAGATAGTGCATCCACTTCAGGAACTTGGGCCGGTCCTCGGGCGGCACGCCAAGGATCTCGCAGAGGGTGAAGAGGGGCAGCACCGCGGAGAAGTTCTCCACCAGATCGCACTCGCCCTTGTCAGCCATCTCGTTGAGCAGCCGGGTCACCTCGCCCCGCACCTTCTCGGTCACGCCACGCAGGTAGGAGGGCGTGAAGTAGGGCATATGCTCCCGGCGCAACTGCAGATGGTTGCCGCCGTCCAGATTGATCATCGCGTCCATCGAGGCGCGGTACAGCAGCGCATGCCGCTGCTCGGGCCTGCCCTGGGCCATCAGGATTCCGCCGCGCTGGCTGGAGAAGGTCTCCGGGTCGCCGTTCACGGCCATGACATCGGCATGACGCGTGACCACCCAGAAGCCAGGCCCGCCGTGGCGCGTCTCGGAATGCCACATCACGGGCGCCTCGGCCCGCAGCCGGGCGAAATCGCCCCAGGGCTGGCCGTCGCCGAACTTGCGGATATCGGTCATGTCGACCCCGTCCAGAACCGGCCACGCCAGAGGGAAGCCCGGCCCCGGGCGGCCATCTACGGCGGTCTCGCTGATCAGTTGCATGGCTGGAAACTCCCGAGGTGATCGATGTTCGGGGGACCATACGTCAGCAGGGCGGCGGGGCAATCATCACCTCGCGTCAGCTTCCGCAACGGCGCCCTTTCCTTCCGGCCTTCCGCGCCCGTAAGGTAATCGCCGATCAGGCGAGCGGAGACTCGCCGGTCACCAAGAGGACACCAGGCAGGGACGCCATGAGCGACATCATCGAAGCGGACTACATCATCGTCGGCGCCGGCAGCGCCGGCTGCGTCCTGGCCAACCGGCTCAGCGCCGACGGCAAGACAAAGGTCCTGTTGCTCGAGGCCGGCGGCGACGACCGCCCGACGAAGAACCCCTCGCAATTCCTCTCCAACATGATGATCCACATTCCGGTCGGCTATTCGCAGACCCTGAAGGATCCCAAGGTCAACTGGCTGTATTCCACCGAGCCCGATCCCGGCACCGGCGGCCGCACACACGTCTGGCCCCGCGGCAAGGTGCTGGGCGGGTCCTCCTCGATCAACGGCCTGCTCTACATCCGTGGCCAGGACGCCGACTATGACAACTGGCGCCAGCTGGGCTGCGAAGGCTGGAGCTGGGACGATGTGCTGCCCTACTTCCTTCGCTCGCAGCATCAGGAGCGTGACGCCGGCGCGCTGCACGGCAAGGGTGGTCCGCTGAACGTCTCGGACGTGACCACCACCCACCCGGTCTCGGACGCCGTCGTCGACGCCTGCGAGCAAGCGGGCATTCCGCGCCGCGCCGACCTGAACGGCGGCGACCAGGAAGGTGTGAGCTACTACCAGCTGACGGTGAAGAACGGCCAGCGCTGCTCGGCCGCGGTCGCCTACCTCCATCCGGCCATGGGCCGCCAGAACCTGCGGGTCGAGACCAACGCCCTGGCCTCGAAGGTGCTGTTCGAGGGCAAGCGGGCCGTCGGCGTCGCCTTCACCCAGAATGGCGTCAAACGCACCGCGAAGGCAGCGAAGGAAGTCATCCTGTCGGGCGGCGCGGTCAACTCGCCCCAGCTCCTGCAGCTCTCGGGAGTCGGACCGGGCGGCCTGCTGCGCGAGCACGGCATCGATGTCGTGGCGGACCTGCCCGGCGTCGGTGAAAACCTGCAGGACCACTATGTGATGAGCGTGCGCTACCGGCTGAAGCCGGACGTAATCTCGGTCAACGAGCTGACGCGCGGGCCGCGCTTCATCGGCGAGGCGATGAAGTTCCTGTTCCAGCGCAAGGGGCTGCTGACGCTGTCGGCGGCGCATATCGCGGTGTTCTGCAAGTCGCGCCCCGACCTCGCCCACCCTGACATCCAGTACCACATCCTGCCGGCCACGATGGACGCCGACAAACTGGCCAACGAGCAGAAGATGGAACTCGAAGGCGCGCCGGGCCTGACCATCGCACCCTGTCAGCTGCGCCCCGAAAGCCGCGGCCACATTCGGATCAAGTCGGCCGACCCGAGCGTCTATCCGAGCATCTTCGCCAACTATCTGGCGGACAGCCTCGACCAGGAGGTCGCCGTCGCCTCGCTGAAGATCGGCCGCAAGATTGCCGAACAGGCGGCGCTGGCGCCCTACATCGACCACGAGATGAACCCCGGCCCGGACTTCCAGAGCGACGAAATGCTGCTGGAGTACGCCCGCGCCGCCGGCACCACGATCTATCACCCGGTCGGCACCTGTCAGATGGGCAGCGGTCCGCAGGCGGTGGTCGACGCCCAGCTGCGGGTTCACGGCCTGGAGGGCCTGCGGGTCGTCGACGCCTCGATCATGCCCCGGCTGGTCAGCGGGAACACCAACGCCCCGACCATCATGATCGCCGAAAAAGCCAGCGACATGATCCTGGGCAAGTCCGTCCCGTCGTCCATGGCCGCCTGAGCCCGAAACGCCACTCCAGTCGAAGCGAACACAATGCACCCCTTTCATCACGCCCAGTCCCACCCCGACCGCGCCGCCTACATCATGGCCGGCAGCGGCGAGACCGTGACCTACAAGCAGCTGGATGAGCGTTCGAACCAGGGCGCGCACCTGTTCCGCTCGCTCGGCCTGCAGCCGGGTGACGTGATCGCCATCTTCATGGACAACAGCCCGCGCTACTTCGAGATTGCCTGGGCTGCCCAGCGCTCGGGCCTCTACTACACCTGCATTTCGTCCAAGCTGACCACCAGCGAGGTCGAGTACATCGTGCGGGACTGCGCCGCGAAGGTGTTCATCACTTCGGCGACCGTCGGCCCGATCGCCGACGAGATGCCCGCGGTGATCGGGGATCTGAAGCTGTTCATGACCGGCGACGTCCGGGCGCCCTACGAGAGCTTCGAGGCGGCCCGGGGGGCGATGCCGACAACGCCGATCGCCGATGAAACGGCGGGCTCGGACATGCTCTATTCGTCAGGCACAACCGGCCGCCCCAAGGGCGTGAAGCCGGCCCTGACCGGTCTGCCCATCGACGCACCGAACGCGCTCCAGATGATGACCCAGGGCCTGTTCGGCTTCACCGCCGACTGCGTCTACATCTCGCCGGCGCCGCTCTATCATGCCGCCCCCCTGCGCTGGTGCATGAGCGTGCACAAGCTGGGCGGCACGGTGATCGTGATGGAGAAGTTCGACCCGGAAACGATGCTGAGCCTGATCGAGAAGTACAAGGTTTCCTGCGGCCAGTTCGTCCCGACCCACTTCGTGCGCCTGCTCAAGCTGCCGAAGGAAGTACGTGAGAAGTACGACGTCTCGTCGCTGACCTCGGCAGTCCATGCCGCCGCCCCCTGCCCCGTGCCGGTCAAGGAACAGATGATCGCCTGGTGGGGTCCGATCATCCACGAATACTACGCCGGCACCGAGGGCAACGGATTCTGCTACATCGGCTCGGCCGACTGGCTGAACCACAAGGGGTCGGTCGGAAAGGCCGTGCTCGGCGAACTGCGCATCTGCGACGAGGAGGGCAATGCCCTGGCGCCGCGCAACGAAGGTCAGGTCTATTTCGAGAACGGCCCGCCGATCAACTACCACAACGACCCGGTGAAGACGGCCGAGAGCTACAACAAGCACGGCTGGACCAGCCTCGGCGACGTGGGCTGGGTCGACGAGGACGGCTTCCTCTACCTGACCGACCGCAAGAGCTTCATGATCATCTCGGGCGGGGTGAACGTCTATCCGCAGGAGATCGAGAACCTGCTGATCGGCCACCCCAAGGTCGCCGACGTGGCCGTGGTCGGCGCGCCGGACGAGGAGATGGGCGAAAAGGTCGTCGCCGTGATCCAGCCGGCCAACTGGGCCGAGGCCGGCGACGAGCTGGCCGCCGAGCTTAACGAGTTCGTCCGCGCCAGCCTCAGCGGCGTAAAGCGGCCCCGGCAATTCGACTTCATGGAACAGCTGCCGCGGCACGACACGGGCAAGATCTACAAGCGCCTGATCCGCGATGCCTACTGGGGCAAGACCGACAGCAAGGTGGTTTGAAGCGCACCGCCGGCGCCGGAAAAATGCGCGATCGCATAAAACCGGGGGCGGCGGCCGCTCTCTCGATGGCCGGGCTTTCCTTCCCCGTCTGCACGGGGCAGAAAGCGGGCGAACAAGCGTTTGAGGAAACAGCGCCATGAAGGAAGTCGACTACAAGGATCTGCAGAGCCTCGTTGGCCAGGAGATCGGCGTTTCGGACTGGGTCGAGATCACCCAGGAGCGGGTCAACCAGTTCGCCGAGGCGACCGGCGACCACCAGTGGATCCACGTCGACGTCGAGCGCGCCACGCGCGAGATGGGCGGCCCGATCGCCCATGGTTACCTGACCCTGTCGTTGATCCCGTTCCTCGGCGCCGGCCTGCTGCGCGTCAACGGCGTGACCCGCGGCATCAACTACGGCAGCGACAAGGTCCGCTTCACCAACATGGTCCGCGTCGGCAAGAAGGTGCGCATGCGCCAGAAGCTGCTGGCCGTCGAGGCCAAGTCGGGCGGCATGCAGATGAAGAACGAATGCACCATCGAGATCGAGGGCGAGGATCGTCCCGCCTGCGTCGCCGAGACCATTTCGGTCATCTACGGCGGCTGATCTCCCGGCAGGGCCCTGCCCCTCGATCACGCGCCCTTCACGACCAGTCGCCTGGACCGTGAAGGGTCCGCGCCCTAGATCAGCCTTCGGGGAGCGGCACGGAGACCAGATCGATGCCCTATCGCGTGACACGCACCGACGCCGAATGGCGTCGCCTGCTGACAGACGACCAGTATGCCGTGCTGCGCAAGCAGGGCACCGAGCGACCCTTCACCAGCCCGCTGGACCGTGAAAAGCGGCGCGGGGTTTTTCATTGCGCGGGCTGCAACTGGCCTGTGTTCAGCTCTGCCGACAAGTTCGACAGCGGGACGGGATGGCCTTCCTTCACGCGGCCGATCAATGCCCGGGCGACAGGCACCTCGATCGACCGGTCGTTCTTTTCGGTCCGCACCGAGGTTCACTGCGCCAACTGTGGCGGTCATCTGGGCCATGTGTTTCCTGACGGCCCCCGACCGACAGGTCAGCGATGGTGCATGAACGGCGTGGCCATGACCTTCCGGCCTGGCTGACATGACAACGACCGCGGATCGCTCCGCGGCCGTTCTCTTGTTCAGGTCCGGAAGGACCTAGCTCTTGAACGAGCGGTCTTCCTGGAGGCGACGCTCGAAGGCCGAGATTTCCTCGTGCGCCTTGTCGCTGGCGTAGCCGTAACGCTCCTGGATCTTGCCCGCGAGCTGGTCGCGCTTTCCGGCGATGACCGTCAGGTCGTCGTCGGTCAGCTTGCCCCATTGTTCCTTCACCTTGCCGGTGAGTTCCTTCCACGAACCTTCGACGCGGTCCCACATGGCATTGCTCCTTGCCTGGTCATGGCGTCCGCGGACGCCGTGCAGTGAGAACCGCCTGCAGGCCCGAGGGTTCCGCAGCTTCTTCCGCCGCGGCCGTTTTTGATCCGACCGGGGCGGCCACGCCCGAAGGATGACTGTTGGTTCATTTGACCAGAGCCGCGGCGACGCACAAGCTGTCGTCCTGCTGCACCCCGGAGAGTTGATTCATGAACCGGCGAGACCTTTTGGCCGCGACTGCCGCCGCCGCCCTTTCCACCACCCTGTCGTCCCGGAGCGCCATGTCCGCCACGCCCAAGCCTGTTCCGCCCGTCGCCCGCAAGATCCCCAAGCGCACCGAGCAGCTGGGCCGGGTCCGGGTCGACGACTACGCCTGGATGAAGGACGACAACTGGCAGAAGGTCCTGCGCGACCCGACGCTGATCAAGGCCGACGTCAAGGAGCACCTGACGGCCGAGAACGCCTACACCAAGGCGATGCTCGCCCCGACCGAGGCGCTGCAGACCGCGATGTTCGAAGAGATGAAGGGGCGCATCAAGGAAGACGACTCTTCCGTTCCCGACGCCGACGGCCCCTGGGAGTACTACACCCGCTTCGAGAAGGGCGCGCAGCATCCGATCCACGCGCGTCGCCCGGTGGGCAAGACCGACGGCGAGGTGATCCTGCTGAACGAGGAAGTCGAGTCCAAGGGCAAGTCATTCTACAGCGTCGGCTCGGCCAGCCACACCGGCGACCACGCCCTCTACGGCTGGACCGTCGACGAGCAGGGTTCGGAGGTCTACCGGCTGCACGTGCGCGACATCGCCACCGGCAAGGCTGTCGGGGAGATCGTCGAGAGCGTTTCGGACTTCACCTTCTCGCCGGATTCGAAGTGGATCTTCTGGACCCTGCGCGACGACAACGGCCGGCCGGCCAAGGTCTTCCGCCGTCCGATCGGCGGTGCGGCGAAGGACGACGTGCTGGTCTATGACGAGCCCGACGAGGGCTTCTTCATCGGCGCCGGCGTCACGCCGTCGCGCAAGTGGATCGTCATCGGCTGTGGCAATCAGGAAACCAGCGAAGCCTGGCTGATCCCCGCCTCCGACCCGACGGCCGCGCCGAAGGTCGTCGAGCCGCGCAAGGTCGGGGTGCGCTACGACCTGGACCACTGGAACGACCACTTCGTGATCCGGACCAACGCCGATGGAGCGGTCGACTTCAAGCTGGTCAGGGCGCCGGAAGACAAGCCCGGCAAGGCGAACTGGACTGACTGGGTCGCGCACAAGCCCGGCAACCTGATCCTCGGGACCGGCGCCTTCCGCAATCACTTCGTGCGGCTGGAGAAGGTCGACGCGGTCAACCGGATCGTGATCACGGCGAAGGGCGGCGGAGAGCATGTCGTCGGCTTCGACGAGGCGGCCTACGCGCTCGGCCTCGATGGCGGCTACGAGTACGACACCAGCAGCGTGCGGTTCACCTACACCTCGATGACCACGCCGCGGCAGTGGATCGACTACGACATGGCGACCCGCAAGCGGACCCTGCGCAAGACGCAGGAGATCCCGTCGGGCCACAATCCCGCCGACTACGAAACCCGGCGGCTGAACGCGAAGGCATCGGACGGCGCCGAGGTGCCGATCTTCATCCTGATGAAGAAGGGCACGAAGCTCGACGGGTCCGCTCCGCTGCTGCTTTACGGCTATGGCAGCTACGGCATCTCGCAGGAGCCGAACTTCTCGATCCGCAACCTGAGCCTCGTCAACCGCGGCTGGATCTGGGCCACGGCCTGCCCGCGTGGCGGCGCCGAGAAGGGCTGGGGCTGGTTCCTTGACGGCAAGAAGTTCAAGAAGAAGAACACCTTCACCGACTTCATCGCCTGCGCCGAGCACCTGCACGCTAGCGGCTACGGCAAGCCCGAGCGGACCGTCGCCTACGGCGGTTCGGCCGGCGGCCTGCTGATGGGGGCCGTCACCAACATGCGACCCGACCTGTGGGCCGGGATCATAGCCGCGGTGCCGTTCGTCGATGTAATCAACACCATGAGCGACACCAGCCTGCCGCTGACGCCGCCGGAATGGCCCGAATGGGGCAACCCGATCGAGGACCCCGAGGCCTACGACTACATGATGAGCTACAGCCCCTACGACCAGGTCGCGGCCAAGCCGTACCCGGCCGTGCTGGCGACCGGAGGCCTCTCCGACCCGCGGGTGACCTACTGGGAGCCGGAGAAGTGGGCCGCCAAGTTGCGGGACCACACCACCAGCGGCAACCCGATCCTGCTGAAGATCAACATGGAGGCCGGTCACGGCGGCGCCTCGGGGCGGTTCGATTTCCTGAAGGAAATCGCGCTCGACTACGCCTTCGCCATCTGGGCCGTGGATCGCGGATGGACGAAGGCCTGATCCTAAGG
>CAIOHT010000115.1 GCA_903858185.1 uncultured Caulobacterales bacterium | reverse complement strand
CGGTGGTCGATCTCCGGGGCGGCTGGGCGGATCTCGCGCGGACCCGGCCCTGGCGGGAGGACACCCTGGTGCATGTCGCCTCGACCACGAAGGTCATGGTGGCCCTGTGCATGCTGATGCTGGTGGACCGCGGCCTGATCGAGCTGGATGCGCCGGTCGCACGCTACTGGCCCGAGTTCGGTCAGGGCGGAAAGGGCGGCGTGACGATCCGCGAGGCCCTGTCCCATCGCGGCGGCGTTCCGGGCTTTGATCCGCCCCTGTCGGCTCGGGATCTGGCGGACTGGGACAAGGTCGTGGCCAACCTGGCCGCCCAGCCGCACCGGTTCGGCGGCGAGCCCAGGATCGCCTACCACTACGCCACCTATGGCTTTCTGCTGGGCGAAGTGATGCGGCGGGTGGACGGGCGGCGGCCGGCGCAGTTCTTCCGCGAGGAGGTGGCCAGCCGGGCCGGCGCGGATTTCCACGTGGCGATCACGACCCGGGAACAGTATGCGCGTCTGGCCGAACTGAACCTGCCGGTTCCGGGACCGCTGCCGGAAGACCCACTGTTGGCCTACATCGTCGCCTCCGCGCCCGTGCGGCCGGCCGACGGCTCGTTCGAGAGCGAGCGTGTGGAAGCGCCGAGCGGCAGTGGGCGTGGAACGGCCCTTTCGATCGCCCGTATCGGCGCGATCTTCGCCATGGACGGGACGCTCGATGGCGAGACCTACGTTTCGCGACGCGTGATGGAGGAGGCCACGACCGAGCAGGCCTACGGCCCATGCCCCTATCTGGGGGTGACGAAGCTGGGGCTGGGGGTGGGTCTCGACAGTCCCGAGTTCCCTGCGCCATCGCCGACCTGCTTCCACTGGGGCGGTGTTGGAGGATCAGGGATCGTCATGGACCGCAGAACCCGGGTCAGCATCGGCTACGCCCCGAGCAACTGGGCGGTCAGTGCCCCGCCCGCGCTGGACCCCAGGGGTGAGCGTCTGATGGCGGCGACGACGGCGGTGCTCGCCGGCCTTTGACGTCAGGGCCGACGCAGAAGGGTGATCGCGACCGTCATCACGTCAGCCCGGGCAGGATGTCCATCAGCGCCTGGTGGAAGCCGGCGAGACGCGGGGAAATGGTCCCGCCGCCGAAGTCGAGGGTGTTGGGCGCATAGCCGAACGCGACCTGACTGTCGGGGTCCATCAGGCCCCAGGACCCGCCATAGCCGCCCCAATGAAGGGCATTGGGGCCAGGGGCCGGAAAGTCCCGGTTGTCGATACCCATACCCATGCCGTACCGGATCGGTCCGAGCGCCAGGTCCTCACCGCTGACCTGCTCCCGGCCCGTCTCCCGCGCCCAATGGGGGGACAGAAGCCGTATGCCGTCCACGGCGCCCTCGCCCGCGAACACGCTGCAGACACGGGCGATGGACCGGCCGTTGGCGTAGCAGTTGGACGCCGGGATCAGCGCTGACAGCCGTCCCGGGCTCGTCCAGTCGCCCAGGCCGACCGAGTCCATGATCGATCCGGTCAGGCCCCCCGGATACTGATGGTCGGGCGCCGGCAGCAGGAACTTGGGCTCGGCGACCCGGCTGATGTCGGCCGGATTGATCGGCCCCAGCTGGAAGTCGGCCCCGATGCGGCTCGTCACCTCCTCCCGCGCAAAGGTCGCGATGTCGCGCCCGTCGACCCGCCGCAGGATCTCGCCCAGCAGAAAGCCGTAGGTCACCGGGTGGTAGCAGAGGGTCGTCTCGCCGCCGAACCAGTGTGGCATGGCCGCGATCCTTGCGGTGATCGCCTTCCAGTCGTGCAGGTCCTCGAAGGTCACGGGCGGGCGAAACCCCGGAACGCCCGCCTGGTGGGTCAGGGCCTGGCGCACGGTCACCCGGTCCTTGTTCCCCTGACCAAACTCCGGCCAGTAGCGGGCGACCGGCGCATCGAGATCGAGCTTGCCGCGATCGACCAGCATCATCATGCAGAGGACCAGCATGATCTTGCCGGTGGAGAAGACCTGAACGATCGTGTCGCGTTCCCAGGGCCGGGTCCCCGCGCGGTCCGCTGATCCGCCCCAAAGGTCGACGACCAGCTCTCCGCGCCAGATCACGGCGACGGAGGCGCCGATCTCCAGCCCGTTCTCGAAGTTGCTGACGAGCGCCTCCCGGATCGGCAGGAAGCTCTCGTGGCAGACGCCGTGAAGCTCAAAAGATGCGGTCATCAGCGGGCAAGCCCCAGCTGCGAGGCCAGGCGGCCGGTGAGGAAGGCCGAGCGGTGCGCCGGATCGGGGATGGCGCCGGCGATCTTAGACCGCAGGGCCTGGGCGGCCTCCCAATGCTCCGTGGCCTCGGGTTCAAGGCTCATCCCCTCCTCGATCCGCGCCTGCAGGGCGAGGATATGCCAAAGCCGCCCCTCGGCCTGGCTCGCCCGGGCAAGGGTGGCGGCCGTTGTGATCATCCCGAGCGCCGACGCCGGATCCCCTTCGGCGTCCGAGAGTTCGGCCAGCAGGACATGTCGGGCCAGGTTGCCGAGATAGCCGGGCATTCGCTCCGGCGACGATTCAGCGGCGAACAGGGCGCGGGCGCCGGCCACGTCGCCGCGCGCCAGGGTCCGGGTCGCGCGGCCGACGCGGTCCGGCTCCACGCCGGTCGAGGCGATCAGTGCGTCGATCCGGTCCAGCGTCCCGGTATCGCCGGCGAACACCATCGTCATGCCGGCCAGCAGGGAGCTGATCCATTGCAGCATCCAGACACGGACGAGGGCGTGAGACTCGGCGATGACATGCGGCGCCCGCTCCAGCGCAGCCTCGAAGGCGCCGAGCTGAACCTCGTAATCCAGGCGGCCCATGTCGCTCAGGGCGGCGCCGAAGCGATGGTCCTTGTCCGCGATCTCTTCATCCAGCGACCGCCAGGCCTGGTCGTAGCGGCCCAGAGCCATCAGGGCGAAGGCGCGGATCGAGGGATACTGAACCGGCAGGGTCCCGATCCGGTAGGCCAGTTCCACGCCCGCGTCGCAGATCTCGACACAGCGCTCGAGCTTCCCGACCCGCAGCGTGGTCCACATCATCCCGAAATAGAGGGCGTTCAGCCGGATCGGATCGCGTCGCGCCAGCAGCCGCTGCAGCAGGGCCTCGGCATCCTCCAGCGAGCCGCCGCGGGTGCCCAGGGCCTTGATCTGGACGTCGAACCGGACTTCCTCGTCGCCGATGGCCTCACCGATCGCGCCGGCCTCGTCGAGGTTGGCGTTGGCCTGGTCGCGATAGTCCGTCCAGTAATCGACCAGCTGCGCTGTGGCCACGAGCGACAGGGCCAGGGCCCTCTGGTCGCCGAGGGTGCGGGCCAGTTCGATGGCGCGTTCGTAGGCGTCGCGGCACTTTTCGGCGAACCCCTTGTGGTCCAGCGACATGACATAATAGCCGCGGGCGAGGGCCCGCTGGACGTCCAGTTCGCGTTGCGGGTCGCCCCCGTCGCGGGCGCGGATTATCAGCTGCTCGAGGTCGTCGATGGCCTCGCTGCCGCGCCAGATGTCCAGCAGCATGCGGCAGCGTTGCAGCGTGAAGTCGTCCTTGGCGGCCTGGGTCGGAGCCAGGGCCACGGCCTGGTTCAGCGCAAGCAGCGATTCCGGAATGCGTTCCGAGCCGCGCAGGGCTTCTGACCGCAGGCCTTGCAGGCGCGACGTCGTTTCAGCCTCCCCCTGTTCGTGCAGCGCGCTGAGCGCGAGGTCGAACTGCTTGAGGGCGTCCTCGAAGGCCAGCGCCTCCACGGCGCGTTCTCCGGCGATGGTCAGGTAGCGGGCGGTCCGGGCGCCGTCAGCGGCCGAGCCGGCCTGATACAGGTGGTGTCCGATTTCACTGGCGGCCTGCTCGGCCTTCGCCGGACCGGCCGCCTCCAGCGCCTCGGCGATGCGCAGGTGCAACCGTTGCCGGCGCGGCAGGGACAGGGCGCCCGACAGGGTCTGGCGCATCTGCTCGTGGACGAACCGGTAGCGGGCGACCCGGTCGTGGGACACGTCCTCGATCAGGTGCATCCGCTCGGCTTCCTCGATGGCGTCGAGAATGTCGTCCTCGCTGCGGCCTGGATCGGCCTTGACCAGCAGGTCGAAGGCGAAGGATCGGCCGGCGACGGCGGCGAGGGTCAGCACCTCGCGGCAGTGGGGCCCGGCGCGGCTGATGCGGTCCTCGATGATCAGCCGCACGCCGCGGGTCATCTCCGTGTCGGGAATATCGATGTCGTGCCGGAACTTGCCGGCCTCGGTCACCAGCTGGCCGGCCTCGTTGAGGTGGCGGATGACCTCCTCGATGAAGAAGGGATTGCCCTCGGTCTTTGAGTAGATCAGCTCGACCAGGCCGGAGGGCGGCTCCGCCCCGAACTGACGGACCAGCAGCTCGACCAGCTCCGCCGGCGTCAGCCGTTTCAGCCGCAGGTCATCGGCGAGGCGTCCGCGCACCAGCTCCTGCAGGACCCTGCTGAACGGCGCCCCTCCCGCAAGTTCGCTGTCCCTGTAGGTGCCCATCAGCAGCACCGGCTCGCCCTTCAGCCGCTCGACCGTGTAGCGCAGGAGGATACAGGTGGAGTCATCGGCCCACTGAAGATCCTCGTAGATCAGCAGGATCGGCTGTCGTCCCCGGGCGCCGCGAGCCACGAACTCCGACATGCCGTGCAGCAGGTAGCGACGCTCCTGTTCGGGCGGCAAGGTGGGGTAGGGCGGAATGTCGCTGTACTGCTGTCGCAGCTCCGGCATCAGCTTGGCGATCTCGGTGGCGTTGTCGCCCATGGCCCTGCGCATCAGGTCGGGGCCGAGGGTGCGGGCCATCTGCTCGATCTGCTCCAGCGCCGGCTCGTATGGCGGGGCGAAATCGGTGTTGGAGCAGTGGCCGCGCAGCACGGTAAAGTTGTTGTCCTGGGCGATCTTCTCCGCCTCGAGGATCATGCGGGTCTTGCCCACGCCGGCTTCGCCGGAGAACAGCAGGAGACCCCCGTCACCGCGCTTGGCCCGGGCGACCATGTCCCGCACCGCGTCAAGTTCAGCCGTCCTGCCGACACAGGGCAGGCGTCCGCCGCCGGGATCGCCGAGCATCGCCACCAGCGACTGGTGCAGGGCCTGGAACGGCGGGCTCTGCGGATCCCCGCCCCAGTCGTCGAGATCGGTGGTGTGAATGGCCCGCACGTCGATCGGCAGCTTGGCGTCCTGGAACCGGACCGGCATCAGCACGCCACGATCGGCGCCGACCCGGGCCTCGCCCCGCACCCAGCGGGAGGCCACGGAGGTCGGCGTCCAGACCACGATCACGGACCGGGCGCTTTCCAGGGCGGCGGCGGTGACGTCGTCGAATTCCTCGCCCGGCGCGAGGTCCATGTCCCACCAGATCGACCAGCCCTTGGCCTCCAGGGCGGCGACGATCGGTGCGACGAGCGGCTTGTCGGTCCGCGAGTAGGAAATGAAGATGTCGGCCAAGTCGCTCGGTCGCCCCTGCACGTGCATGAACGAGGTTATCCGAACGGGCGACTGGCGCCAGCATGTTTCCGGCGCATGGCGTTTCGCGCGGTCCGCAGGCCAGTCTAGCGCGAAAGCTTCGGCAGCAGGTCCGACAGCGCCGCACTCAGTCTGGCCAGGCGCGGATCGTGCGCCGCGCCGGCGCCGCCGAGCATGCGGTTGGGCGCATAGCCGAGGCTGACCCCGGCCTTGGGGTCCATCACGCCCCAGGATCCGCCCGCGCCGCCCCAGTGGAAGGCGGTCGGCGAGGGGGCCGGATAGTCCGGACTGTTGAGCCCGAACCCCAGCCCCCAGGCGATCCGCCCGATGTACAGGTCATCGCCATAGACCTGCTCCCTGGCGGCCTCGGCGACCATCTCGCGCGACATGAACCTGTGGCCCCGCAGCTTGCCGTTCATGGCAAAGATGGCGCAGACCCGGGCGATCGACCGCCCGTTGCCGTAGCCGTTGGCCGCCGGCATCACCGCTGACAGGCGACTCCATGACATCAGCTGCTCGGTTGTGGGCGGCTCGCCGAGTATCTCGATCATCATCGGGTTCTCCGCCATATCCGGGGGCGGGCCCATGACGGATAGGTCGGGAATTGCGAGCCGTCGCAGGTCCCGTCGCGCGGCCAGGCCCATCTGGAAATCCGCGCCGGCGGGCCGGGCGATCCTGTCGCGGAAGTAGCGGGCTGGTCCCATCCCTGTGACGCGACGGATCAGCTCGCCCAGCACATAGCCGTAGGTGATGGCGTGGTAGCAGGTGACCTTCTGACCCCCGAACCAGTGTGTCTGGGCGGCGAGATTGTCGGTCATGCGCGTCCAGTCGTGCAGATCGTCGGCGCTGGCCGCTGGCCGAAAGCCCGGCACGCCGCCCCGATGGGTCAGGAAGTCCCGCAGGGTGACCTCGCCCTTTCCGCCCTGGGCGAACTCGGGCCAGTAGCGGGCGATCGGCGCGTCCAGCGCAAGCTTTCCCCGGTCCACCAGGCCCAGCACCGCAGCCAGCAGCATGATCTTGGTAACCGAAAACACCTGCACGATGGTGTCCTTCCGCCAGGAGGTCGTGCGTCCGGTATCCGCCCAGCCGCCCCAGACATCGACAACCGTCCGTCCACGCCAGGTCACCCCCAGCGACGCGCCCAGCTCCAGGCCCTCATCGAAGTTGTCGCGGAACGCCTCGGCCAGCGGCCAGAAGCGCCGGTCCCACGTGCCGCTCATTTCCCAGGCCATGTCAGCCTCCCCCGGGGCCGTTTCAGCCTCATGGTGAAGGCGATACTGGCGCATTCGCGGCCGATCCGGCGACGATTCCCTCGTGCCTTGAATCCCGTCTCGTCGATGGTCCCGGGTGAACCGGCCTGACCGGTCAGCCTGATGCCGGCCCTCCGGCGCGCCATTGCTCCTCGCCGAGGTGGAGCAGGAAGTCGAAATCCATCCAGATTCCCTGGCCCACATCCTGCCACTCGGAGGAGATCCCCAGCTCGGCGAGATACGGGTGGGTGTCATAGCTGACGATCCGCAGGTCGTAGTGGTCGTCCGTCAGGCCGGACCCCCGCAGCTTCGTCACGGTCGCGGTGGTCTCCACCGCCGCCTGGTAGCAGGCCCGGGTCGGCTGCGCCGCATCGGGAAACTGCTTCAGAAACGCCATCGTCATGGTTCCCGCGCCAAGGGCGGTGCTGACGCCTCCGGCGAAGGTCATCAGGTCGTCGGTCAGGCGATCGACGACTTTCGCGGCGAGGGCCTCGAGGGTGCCCAGCAGGCCGCTCTTGCCAGCTGGCGCCCGCGGGCGGACTTCGAACATCGGCGCCCAGCGGGCCTTGCTGTCAGGTCCAAAGGGGCTG
>CAIOHT010000114.1 GCA_903858185.1 uncultured Caulobacterales bacterium | reverse complement strand
TTGCGGATCAATCGTCTGAACCGGGACTGGGACGCTTATTGGGCGGCGCTGGCCGACAGGCCGTCGGCACCCGCCAATCTCAACCAGCCAGAAGCGTCATCGAACGCCGCCGCTTGATCCCACAACTTTGGTTCGCACCCTTTGTGGGGGGCGGTCGTGGTGATCGGGTTTGGCTGTGTGTGGGTCTTTGAGCCGAACCGACGCGGCCGTTGCAGGGGACGGATGGTGGTTTGGTCTGGGGTCGAAGGCACTGATCCTCACCGGACATGGGGTTGGATCGTGTGAAAGATGTCCTTATCGCCCCGCTGCCCGGTTTGTATGTTCCTCATACGTTCCGTATAGCGGAGCAGCCGAGCACGAGGCAACCGGGTTTTGCCTCTCCCTCAGCCCAGCAGGCCACGCCGAGCGAGGTTCCGCATCAGGGCGCCAGCGCCGAAGGTCCAGGGCGCGCATTGGTTGGTCGGGCGCATGCGGTTGACCAGCCGCCCCAGGCTGGGGGCCGCGATGGTGACGATGTCGTCGGTCTTGTGGGTGAAGCCCTGGCCGGGGGCGTCGCGGTCCTCGATGGGCGCGAACATCGTGCCCAGGAACAGGGCGGCGCCGTCCGGAAACTGGTGATGCGCGTTCAGCATCTGCGCCACCAGGTCGGCCGGGTCGCGGCTGATGCGGGCGATCGAGGATGATCCCTCCAGCACGAACCCGTCCTCACCCTCCACCCGCAGCGTCACGGTGGTCTGGCGGATATCGTCGAGGGAGAAACCCTGGTCGAAAAATCGGATGAACGGGCCGATGGCGCAGGAGGCGTTGTTGTCCTTGGCCTTGGACAGCAGCAGGGCGGACCGGCCCTCCACATCGCGCAGGTTCACGTCATTGCCGAGGGCGGCGCCGACGATCGTGCCGGAGGAGGCGACGATCAGCACGACCTCCGGTTCGGGGTTGTTCCAGGATGATCCGGGGTGGATTCCCGCGTCGGTGGCAGTGCCGACGGCGGCCATGGGCTGGGCCTTGGTGAAGATTTCTGCGTCGGGGCCGATGCCGACTTCCAGGTACTGGCTCCAGGCGCCTTGCTGGATCAGGACGTCCTTCAGGCGCATCGCCTCCGGGGAGCCGGGCTTCAGGCGAGCGAGATCGTCGCCGACGAGCCTGGTGACTTCGGACCGGATGGCGGCGGCGGCGTTCAGGTCGCCGCGGGCGCGCTCCTCGATGACCCGTTCCAGCATGGAGATGGCGAAGGTAACCCCGGCGGCCTTCAGGGCTTGCAGGTCCACCGGCGTCAGCAGCCAGGGTTTGGTTGGGTCGCGTTGGTCGGGCGGGGTATTGGCGAGGATGGCGTCGATCGGGCCGAGGTTTTCGCCGGTCGTGGCGCGGAGGGCGGCGGCGGGGTCTGAGGCCTCGCACAGGTCGCGCATCGTGGGGAAGGCGCGGGAGATGTCGATCGCGGCGCCGTCGCGCAGGACTATGACCGAGGGGCCCGCCGCGTCGGGCCGCCAGACGCGGCCGGCGAGGGTCGCGTGGGGGGCGTCATCGGGCAGGGCCTGGCGTGCGGCCTGGTAAAGATCGGGCATCGTCAGGGCGATTCGGTTCTGCCCCGGAGTCCCCTCGAACGGACTATCGAATCACAGCGAGAGCGATTCTGATCCCCCTGTAATGACGGGACGGGATCATGGAGGAAGCACCGAGGACGAAAGCAGGGGCTACCCTGTGGGAGG
>CAIOHT010000113.1 GCA_903858185.1 uncultured Caulobacterales bacterium | reverse complement strand
GAGCGATCAGGGGCGTATGGTCGCGAGAATCCCCGGCAGGACGGTATCGACGCCGGCCCGGCTGAGGTGGTCGTCATCCGTGTAGAGCGGGATATCCCCGGTCGCGTATCGGCAGGCGGTCGCGTCGCACAGCGACCTGTGAGGATACACCACCGACACGCCCGGAACGGCTTCAAGCGCCCTCAGGGCAGGCAGCACGACGGCCTGACGTTCGTCGAACGACAGGCGGGTCGACGCAGGGATGCCTGAGCCAAGGTTCGCGGAGCGCACCAGCAGATCGGGAACGTCGAAGTCCATTTCCGGCGTCGGTCCAATGATCACGACCCGCGCCCCGAGCGCGGTGAACTGCTGGACGGTGCGGGTGAGCGCGACCTGAAGGCTTGTCTCGCGTCCCTCGTTCCTGGCGTCGTAGAGGGTCTTGCTGAAGTCGCCATCGCCCGGCGCCCGAACCGGCGAGCCAAGGGTCGCCCAGCGCGCCGCCAGGATGACGACCGGAATTCGCTCGTCGCGGACCAGTCGCAGGACTTCCTGGCCCAGCAAGGCGCAGGCTTCCCTGTTTTTCCGTTTGGAGGTGTAGGTGTCCAGCAGGCTCTGGCAGTCCGCCATGTTGGCGATCAGGCCGGGCCTGCCGAGCGCCGCCATCCGGGCGCCGAGTTGTTCGCCGTACATCCCTGCGTGGGAATCTCCCCAGAGCAGGAAGGACGTTCCCCTTCCGCCGGCGGGCAGATTGCAGATCGTGGCCCGGTCGATCGATGCCGCCCGTTCGAAGCGTTGGCACTGGCTGATGTGCTCGGTCGGATCCTGTCGCGCGGCCAGGATTGCGCGTGCCCGGGGCGTAAGCCGGGACTCCAGTCCGGCGGACGTCACGATGACGGCGGATGCGGCGACACATCCGATGGCTGCGGTCGCCAGGTACACCCAGGCCCGCAACCAGGGCTTTCCGGTCCGGGCGAACCGCAGCGGCGCCTCGTAGAACCGGTAGATGGCGGCCGCCAGCCCCAGGGACAGCAGCACGATGCCGGCCATTTCCCAGATCGCCAGATCGCGACCGAGCACGAGCTTCGTGTAGACGATGATCGGCCAGTGGACGAGGTACAGGGTGTAGGAAATCTTGCCGACGTAGACCAGTGGCCCAAAGGACAGGGCCTTCTGGACTGCGCGGCTCCTCGGCGCGTCGTCTGTCAGTATCAGGACGGCCGACAGCACTGGAAGGACGGCGGCCCACCCGGGGAAGGGCATCTTGCTGGACAATGCGAACAGGCTGAGCGCCACACCGGCCGCCCCGATGAGCGACAGCACGCCCGAGGAGCCGATACGGCCAGCCTTCCAATGGGGCCGAATGGTCGCCGCAAGGCCGCCGGCTGCAATCTCCCAGAGCCGGGTCAGCGGCGAATAGAAGGCCGTTTCGGCGTCGGCGTGGACATAGATGCTGGCGATGTTGAAGGCGAAGGACACCACCAGAATTGCTGCGATTGTGTGTTTGACGCCGTTCAGACCAAATCGCGCTCCCGCCGTGACCGCGATCAATGGCGCCAGCAGATAGAACTGCTCCTCCACGCCCAGCGACCAGGTATGGAGCAGCGGCATGGTCTCCGCGCTCGCGGAAAAGTAGCCGGAAGAGTCGGCGAAATAGAGGTTGGAGACCGAGAAGATCGCCGCCAGCGCGGACTCGGCCAGGCGAATGAACTCCGCCGGTGTGAGGATCACATACCCTGCCGCCAGGCTCAGCAAAACGACCAGCAGCAGCGACGGGACGATCCGGAGAATGCGGTTCCGGTAGAACGCCAGGGTGGAGAACGTCCCGGCTTCCACGTCCTTGGCCACCTTGGAGAAGATGACGTAGCCGGAGATGGCGAAGAAAATGTCGACGCCCGCAAAGCCACCGCCGATGAATGGCGCGCCAACGTGAAAGAGCAAAACAGACAGAACGGCGATCGCTCGCAGACCGTCGATTTCGCTCCGGTATCCTGTGGCGATCAATCGAGACTCCCGAAACGTGGCTGCTACTGCCCCATCGCTCTCATTGGGAACCGCTATCCTGGCAGACGGATCACAGCCCTTAGGCCGCCCATTGGCGAGCGGTCAAGGCTCAGTTCGCCGCCGTGGCTACGGGCGATGTCGCGTGCGATGGCAAGGCCCAGTCCGACACCTTTCTCATTCTGGTTTCTTGACTCGTCGAGGCGGCTGAAGGGCCGGAATGCTTCTTCGTACTGGTCGTCGGGGATGCCGGGGCCGTCGTCGTCGACGTAGATCTCTGCTCCACCTGTCGGGGTCTGGTGGGCCGAGATGACGATCCGCTCAGCATGCCCGGCGGCGTTCGCCACCAGATTGGACAGGGCGCGCTTCAGGGCGTTCGGCCGCACTGCCAGCAGAAGGCCCGACTCGACCTGGATGGCGACCTCCGTCCCGCCGCGGGCTGCGCCTTCGCTGACCTCCTGGATCAGGTTGCGCAGCGCCACCGTCTCGACGGTCTCGCCGCCCTCGCCGCGCGCGAAGGCGAGGTACTCGTCGATCATGTGCTCCATCTCGGCGAGGTCGGTCTTCATCGCCTCGACCCGCTTGGAGGGCTCCGCCAGGGCCAGTTCCAGATTCAGCCTCGTCAAAGGTGTGCGCAAGTCATGGCTCACGGAGGCCAGCATGGCCGTGCGCTGTTCGATATGACGCTGGATGCGGCTCTTCATCGCCAGGAAAGCCCTGGCGGCCTGGCGCACCTCACGAGCACCGTGGGGCTTGAACTCGGCGACATCTTCGCCCTTGCCGAAGGCCTCGGCGGCTTCCGCCAGGCGCTCGATCGACCGCACCTGGTTACGGACGAACAGGATCGCCACGCTCGTCAGCAACAGGGTCGCGACGACCATCCAGAGGACGAAGATACCGCCCTGGGTCGCCCAGGCGCGGTCCGATGGCGCAATGATCCGCAGGATTTTCCCCTGCACCTTCACCCGGATATCGACATACCCCGGAAACCGGACCGTATCGAACCAGAAGGGTACATCCAGATGCCGCGACAGGGCCCGGTCCAGCGACCGGTCCAGCGCGCCAAAGGCCGAGGACGGCCGCTGGGCGGGCAGGATGTTGATCGGCGACACGGCGATCGAGAGGGACATCGAGTCCTGCGCCCGCTCGGCGATCTTCGCGAGTGATTCCGGGCGCGGGTCGTCGCTGTAGCTCTCGACGGCCCAGGCGATGTCGCCCGCCAGCCCGTCGGACAGGCGGCTGGTCACCGTCTGCCAGTGGGCGTCGAAGAACACCCAGGTCACCGCGACCTGCATCAGGGCGATCGGCAGGATGATGATCAGCAGGCTGCGCCCGAACAGTGAGGTCGGCAGCCACCGCTTGATCTGGCGCGGGATGATGATCTTGAGCGCGCGCAGCTGCATCAGTCGGGCGCCAGGCGGTAGCCGACGCCGCGCACGGTCTGCAGGTAGCGGGGATTCTTCGGGTCCGGCTCGATCTTGCGGCGCAGGCGGGTGACCTGGACGTCGACGGCGCGGCCGGTCACGTCAGCGGTGTCGCGGGCGAGTTCGAGCCGGTCGACCGGGGCGTTGGCCGACCGGGCCAGGCGCCGCATGAGCTCTACCTCGGCCTCGGTCAGACGGATCTGCGCGTCGCCGCGGGTCAGTTCGCCGCGTTCGATGTCAAAGGCGCAGGCCCCCAGGGACAGGCGGGTCGGCCCGCTGTCTCGCGGTCCGGCCCGACGCAGGATTGCCTCGATGCGCAGCAGCAACTCTTGCGGCTCGAACGGCTTGGCCAGATAGTCGTCGACCCCGGCTGTCAGCCCCTCGATCCGGGCCGCCGACTCCCCGCGTGCGGTCAGCATGAGGATCGGCGTGCGGCCGGGCTGGTCGGTCCGGGCGCGCAGCCGGCGGGCGAGGGACAGGCCGTCCTCGCCGGGCATCATCACGTCCAGCACCATCAGGTCGAAGTCGAAGGTCTCGATCAGCCGCCACGCCGAAGCCGCCTCGGCCGCCGTCGTCACCCGGAAGCCGGCGCGCGCCAGAAACTCCCGCAGCAGGTCGCGGATGCGATCGTCGTCGTCGACCACCAGCAGATGTCGGTCCGGCTGGTTCACGTCAGCTCTCCTCCCGGCGAAGACCGACGCCCGTGCGCGGTCCGGCCAGAGCCGCGAGAATCCGCCTTGCGCCGGCCACCCCGTCAAGTCCGCCCGTGCGATAGGCCCGCCCGAGCAGCGCGCGCAGGCGCTCGGCGATCCGGTCCTCGAACGCGCGGCCGGCCGCGGTCAGCCGGATCGGCCGCCGCCGTCCGTCCAGATCGCCGGTCTCCGCTTCCGCCAGCTCCCGTCGCACCAGGTCGGCGAGGGTCCGGCTGGCCGCCTGCTTCGACAGCCCGGTGAGCCGCGACAGGTCCCGAACGCCCAGACCTGGTCGCCGCCGCAACAGGAACGCCGCCCGCCAGTGCGGCCGTCCCAGCCCGGCTTCCGCCTCCAGCGCGGCGTCGACGGCCGCCCACAGGCTGGCCTCGGCCAGGAGCATCAGCTCAAGCCCGGAGTCGAGTTCCTCGTCCCGAAGGATCAGCCGCGGATCAGCGGTCTGGGTCACTGCACTGCACCAATTTGTTTGACGCCATGGAGGGTGGAGCGTCTAAGGTCGCCCTTCCCTTGAAAGGAGGGCTTTTCCCGATGTCTCTCGTTCCCTTCGATGATCGCGACGGATGGATCTGGCTGGACGGCCAGTTCGTGCCCTGGCGCGAGGCGAAGGTACACGTACTGACGCATGGTCTGCACTACGCCTCCTCGGTGTTCGAGGGCGAGCGCATGTACGGCGGCGAGATTTACGAGCTGACGGCTCATACCGAGCGGCTGTTCAAATCGGCGGAAATCCTCGACTTCAAGATCCCCTACACGGTGTCGGAGATCGACGAGGCCTGCAAGGCGACCTGCGCGAAGAACGGCCTCACCGACTGTTACCTTCGTCCGATCGCCTGGCGCGGGACGGAGATGATCGGCGTGTCGGCCCAGCAGTCGAAGATCCACGTGGCGATCGCCGTGTGGGACTGGCCCAGCTACTTCGATCCCGAGCAGAAGAAGAAGGGCATCCGCCTGACCTGGGCGAAGTACGATCGTCCGTCGCCGAAGACCGCCCCCACGGCGGCCAAGGCGGCCGGCCTGTACATGATCTGCACCATCTCCAAGCACGCTGCGGAGAAGGACGGGTTTTCGGATGCGATGATGCTCGACTACCGCGGCTATGTGGCCGAGGCGACGGGCGCCAACGTCTTTTTCGTCAAGGACGGCGTGATCCACACGCCCACACCGGACTGCTTCCTGAACGGCATCACCCGCCAGTCGGTAATGAAGCTGGCGAAGCAGCGCGGTTATGAGGTGGTGGAGCGCCACATCAAGCCGGAGGAGATGGCGGGTTTCCAGGAGTGTTTCATCGTCGGCACCGCTGCCGAGGTCACCCCGGTGGCCGAGGTCGGCGAGTATCGCTTCACGCCCGGGCAGATCTCGCTGACCCTGATGGACGACTATGCCCGTCTCGTGCGGCGGGAGCTCGTAGACGCCTGAACCCTGCCGGGGGACACGCCCTGAAGGGCATGTCCCCCGCGATCTCACCAGAGTGCCGACGGTGTCGGCGCGCTGGACAGGCGGACGCTGCGGACCGGCGCCTCCGCGTCGTGAACCTCCGCCGGCGCTTCAGGCTCGGCATCGAAGCTCACCGCCGGCGGACCCTTTGCCCTGGTTTTGGGTCCATCCCTGGGCAGCACCGCCGAGAGAAGTGCGACGATCCCCAGCGCCAGCACCCCCCAGCCGATGAAGGCCCGGTGCCCCTCGAACATCCCCAGATCGAGCGACCCCAGCCTCGCGCCGGCAGGCCCCTTCGGGTCCACGATCGCCCAACCGATGCCGCTCAGCATCACCCCCAGCAGAAAGCTCAGGATACGCGCGCCCATGGTTTTCCCCGCTTTTTCCCCAACGCAGGACGAAGCTTCGCCGTCGCAGGGGGCCGGTCAAAACGCTGCAACCGTCAGGGGAGGGCCTGTCCCCGGACCGTTCGTTCGCTAGGCAGAAGGGGGAGCGGCTGCCTCTAAAACAGCCAAGCGTCGGGTCGTGGGTGGGGCTCGTCCTGCGCCAGGTAAATCAGCCCCACCGCCAGCCGGATGTAGAACCAGATGTGGACGGCGGCCAGAATGAGCACCCCGGCGATCAGGAACGGGATGCCGATCAGCACCACCGAGAAGATCCCTCCGACGATGCACAGCACCACCCCGATCACCGCCCACCAGATCGACTTCCAGAAGGTCTGGATCAGGAACTGGTAGTGGGTCGCGGTGCGCGGTCCGGCGTGTTCGCGGTTGGCATAGGCCAGGACCAGCCCGAGCAGAACGGCCACCCAGACAGACGGCACGCTGAGCAGGTACAGTCCGTAGACGACGAGGGGCAGAACCCGGTCCTCGTGCGGACGTTCAGTGACTTCGGTCATGCGGGGCCTCCGGAAGCGATGCTGGACGGTTTTGGCCGGACTGGCAAACCCTAGCCGTTCACACTCACGGGAGCAGGTCCCCGGGCAGCGACGCCGGATCAAGCGTCTCGGTGCGGCCGGTGAACCATGGCAGCGCTGCGAGCATCAGGATCATGACAAACAGCAGCCGCGCCGAGAGCGCGATGCCGAGGCTCGCGGCGCCCGCGCTGATCGAGGTGACCAGCAGGACTGCGGCCCCGATTCCCAGCAGGCCGATGGTCCAGAGGAACGCCTCGCCGACCTGCAGGCCGGTGGTCGCGAACCGGGCCCGCGGCGCGAGCCCGGCGGCCCGCGCGGCCAGTGTCCGGACGAACGGCGAATAGCTGTCGGTGCGATCGTCGAACCGGCCAGGGCCGCGCCAGCTGTGCGAGGCGATCACGCACCGGCCCCGGGCGAACTGCAGCACCACCGCGCGCCGCGCGCCGCCCGGCAGGCCGGCGAACCGGACGATGCGCAGGTCCCTCAGCAGCCAGCGGCGTTCGCGCTTGCCTCCGGTCTCGATCAGGCTGTCGTCGGTGAGTGTCCAGACGGTCTCGGGCCTCAGCGGCGCGAGGCGGGCGGCGTGCGTTGGCGCGGGGCCGTTCAGACCCTGACCGCCGTGATCTCGACCCCGGCCGCCTCGGCGTGCGGGGCCAGCGCCAGGGGCTTTTCGACCCGCACGCGGGCGCGGGTCACGCGCGGATCGGCCAGGCAGCGTTCAGCCAGCCGTTCGGCGAAGGTCTCGACCAGCTCGATATGGCCTTCGGCAGCCAGCTCGCGGGCGGCGGTGGCGATGGTCTCGTAGTTGACCGTCTGGGCCAGCCGCTCGGCATGCACCGTCGTCACATCCAGTTCGACGTCGACGATCAGCGGCTGGGTCTTGCCGCGCTCGTGCGCGTACACCCCGACCTCGGCCTCGATCTTCAGACCGCGCACGAACACGCGGGCGACGACAATGCGCGCCGCCGTGGCCGGGTCGAAAGGCGTTTCGGGAAGGGTGGCGGCCACGACTCCTCGGGGTCAGGGGTGGATGATGTCGGGCGTTTGCCAGCCCAGATGCTGGCCGCTGTCCACGGCGATCATCTGACCGGTCACTGACGGAGCGTCAATCAGATAGCGCAGGGCGGCGGCGATCTCGTCCGGGGAGACGGCGTGAGCCAGCGGAGTGCCGGCGGCCTCCTGCTCGAACTCGCCGGCGACCTGATGCACCGACCCGAGCGTCGGCCCCGGTCCGATGCCGTTGACGCGGATGCGCGGCGCCAGGGCCTGGGCCATGGTCTGCGTCGCATGCCAGAGGGCGGCCTTGGACAGGCTGTAGCCGAAGAACTGCGGATTGGGCCGCCAGACCCGCTGGTCGAGGATGTTGATGATCAGTCCCGCGCGGCCCTCGGGCAGTTGCGCCGCGAACGCCTGGGCCAGCACGGCCGGCGCGCGCAGGTTCGTCGCCATGTGGGCGTCGAGTACGTCCGCGTCGAAGGTCTGCAGCCTGTCTTCCAGGAACAGGGAGGCGTTGTTGACCAGCAGGGTCACAGGCCCCAGTTCCCCCACGGCCCGGCCGATCAGGTCGCCGGCGTCGCGGTGGGTCAGGTCGGCGGCCAGCACGCAGGCCCTGCGCCCCTCGGCGCGCACGAGCGCGGCCGTCTGTTCGGCGTCGTCAGGGGAGTCGCGGTGGTGGACGGCGACGTCGTAGCCCGAGCGGGCGGCCTGAACGGCCAGCACGCGGCCGATGCGCCGCGCCGCGCCCGTGATGACTGCCGCGCCGTTCAAGGCAGGGTCAGTCGACGCGGCCGAACTCGAACAGGTTCAGGCCGGCCAGGACGAGGATGAAAATAGCGATGACGCCGATGGCGAGCATGACGCGGCTCCGGTTGAAAACACGATCCGGCTTTAGCCGCCGCTCTCGCCCCGGGCAAGCGGGCGTTCTAGTCTGGCGGCATGTCCCGCTGGAAACGCTTCCTCGAACCAAGCCTGCGCCCGGTCTACCAGACCGTCATGCGCCAGGCGCGTGGCCTGACGCTCGGCGTGCGGGTGGCGGTGTTTGATCGCGACGGCCGCATCCTGCTGATCGAACACAGCTACACGCCCGGCTGGCACTTTCCCGGCGGCGGCGTCGAGAAGGGGGAAACGGTCGAGGAGGCGGTCGCTCGCGAGCTGGTCGAGGAGGCCGGGGTGATACTGGCGGGACGGCCGAGGCTGATCTCGATGCACTCCAACGGCGGCAACTTTCGCGGCGACCACGTTCTGCTCTACCGCGTCGACGAGTGGGAGATGGCCACCGCCACCTCGCGCGGCGAGATTCTGCGGGTCGACTGGTTCCATCCCCATGACCTGCCGCAGGCCGCGACCCGCGGCACCCGCGCCCGCCTCGCCGAGATGCTGGACGGAGGCCCGCCGGACCTGTTCTGGTAGCGCCAGCAAGAAAACAGGGAGGCGCAGATGCCAGACTGGATGAGGCCCGAGGACTTCCACAAGATCGCCGTCGGCATCGACCGGCCGGAGGATGTGGTCGTCGGCAAGGACGGGCGGGTGTTCGCCTCCGACCACCAGTGCGCGGTGGCCGAGATCCATCCCGATGGCTCTTTCACCCGCATGGGACCGAAGGGCGGCGCGCCCAACGGCATCAACATGGACCTGCAGGGCCGGGTGCTGATCGCCAATTTCGGCATCTACGACAGGGAAGAGGGGCCGCTGCAGCGGTTCGATCCGGCCACCGGCAAGCACGAGACCCTGGTCGCCGAGGTCGGCGGCAAGCGGCTGACCAGCGCCAACTATCCGGTGCTCGACCGGGCCGGCAACATCTGGTGCGCCAACTCCACCCACGCCGAGACCTGGCCCCAGGCGCTGGACGGGCGCACCGACGGCTTCATCTTCGTTCTGCGTCCGGACGGCTCGAGCGAGATCGTCGCCGAGGGCCTGAAGTTCCCGAACGGGACGGCCTTGTCTGCGGATGACCGCTATCTGTTCTGCGCCCAGACCAGCGGGGCGGATGTGATGCGATTCGAGATCCTCCCCGGCGGCAAGCTGGGCCCGGGCGAACGCTATGGCCCCGTGCTCGGCCGGCTGGTCGACGCGACCCAGGTACAGGCCGAGGCCGCTGCGGAGCATCATCCAGGCGATCTCGGCTACACCGACGGCGTCGGCATGGACGCCAGCGGCAACCTCTGGGTCTGCCTGCCCGCCGCCAACAAGGTGGTGATGATCCGTCCGTCGGGCGTCGTCGAGACGGTGGTTCACGACCCGTCCGGAGAGATCGTCAATCATCCGACCAACGTCACCTGGGGCGGGGCGGACCTGAAGGATCTCTACATCGGCTCGATCCGCGCCGGCTATGTGCTCAAGGCGCGCAGCCCGGTCGCCGGCCAGCCGCATGTGCATCAGCTTTGAAGCCTGATGCATCAAGTTTGAACTCGCCCCTTTCCGAGGTGATCGGCGGTAACTAAACTAGCGTTTGAAGAGGCCGCTCGGCGGTCCGCAGGGAGAGACGGTGATGCGCGACTACACGAAGTTCTACATCGACGGCCAATGGGTCCAGCCCACGGGCGTCACGACGCTCGACGTCATCAACCCGGCCAACGAAGAGGTCTGCGGCAAGATCTCGCTGGGCACGGCCGACCACGTCGACCAGGCCGCCAAGGCCGCCCGCAAGGCGTTCGCCACCTTCTCCCTGACCTCGGTCGAGGAGCGCATCGACCTGCTCGAGCGCATCGTGGTCGAGTACCAGAAGCGCTACGGCGACATGGCCGACGCCATCACCGAGGAAATGGGCGCCCCCGCCTCGCTGGCGCAACGCGCCCAGGCGGCCATGGGCCTGGCCCACACCCAGACCGCCATCGGCGTGCTGAAGAGCTTCAAGTTCGTCGAGGATCGCGGCCCGACCCGTCTGGTCAAGGAGCCGATCGGCGTCTGCGGCATGATCACCCCCTGGAACTGGCCGGTGAACCAGATCGCCTGCAAGGTCGCCCCGGCCCTGGCCGTGGGCTGCACCATGGTGCTCAAGCCGTCCGAGATCGCGCCCTTCTCGGCCTACATCTGGGCCGAGATCCTGCATGCCGCCGGCGTGCCG
>CAIOHT010000112.1 GCA_903858185.1 uncultured Caulobacterales bacterium | reverse complement strand
TCCCCGGCTGGTGCTGAACCCTGCTCATCCCGACAGGATAACCCCGTCCGGACGGACGGGAGGTCGAGGGCCCCGTTTTGCGCGCGGGAGTCCCGCAAATGTCCGGCTTTGTCCCGGGAGTATTGGTATCGTGAGTCTCGCGTCGGACGTCCTCCCCCACCTGGGGGAGGGGGACCATGCGGAGCATGGTGGAGAGGGAAGCCCGGTGGCTGATCATCGAAGCGCGGCCATCCCGGCCACCACCTCGCCTCCCACTCCACCACCCTCCGGGTGGTCCCCCTCTCCCAGGTGGGAGAGGTAGGCATCCGTCTCACGCCCGTCCGGCACGCTGGCCTGCATGAGATGAAGGGCGGGGTGTGGGCTGTTCATCGCCTCCCCACTCCCGTCATCGTCGGACTTGTTCCGACGACCCATAATCTCGACGCTTCGGGCTGCAGGCTTTCGTCAGATCGCCCTGGTTGATCGGCCGTGGGAAGACACCGCCCCCTAGGCCACCTTCACCCGCGCCGCTGACTCCGGCAGATCCTCCCCGAACGCCCGCTGGTAGAACTCCGCCACCGTCGGGCGCTCGAGTTCGTCGCACTTGTTCAGGAAGGTCATCCGGAACGACAGGGCCAGGTCGCCGCCGAAGATCTCGGCGTTCTGGGCCCAGGTGATCACCGTGCGCGGGCTCATGACGGTGGAAATGTCGCCGTTCATGAAGGCGTTGCGGGTCATGTCGGCGACGCGGACCATGGCGGCCAGGGTGCGCCGGCCTTCGGGCGTCGCGTACTTCGGGTTCTTGGCCAGCACGATCTCGGCCTCGGCGTCGTGGTCGAGGTAGTTGAGCGTGGTGACGATCGACCAGCGGTCCATCTGGCCCTGATTGATCTGCTGCGTGCCGTGATAGAGGCCCGTCGTGTCGCCGAGACCAATGGTGTTGGTCGTCGAGAACAGGCGGAAATAGGGGTTGGCGCGGATCACGCGGTTCTGGTCCAGCAGCGTCAGCTTGCCGCCGGCTTCCAGCACGCGCTGGATCACGAACATCACGTCCGGACGGCCGGCGTCGTATTCGTCAAACACCAGCGCCATCGGGCGCTGCAGGCACCAGGGCAGAATACCTTCGCGGAATTCGGTGACCTGCTTGCCGTCGAGCAGGACGATCGCGTCCTTGCCGACGAGATCGATACGGCTGACGTGGCTGTCGAGGTTTACCCGCACCATCGGCCAGTTCAGCCGGGCGCAGACCTGCTCGATGTGCGTCGACTTGCCCGTGCCGTGATAGCCCTGGATCATCACCCGGCGGTCGAAGGCCAGGCCCGCGACGATCGCCAGCGTGGTCTGCGGATCGAACCGGTAGGACTCATCGAGGTCCGGCACGTGCGAGTCGCGATGGCTGAACGCCGGGACCTGCATGTCGGAGTCGACGCCGAAAACGTCGCGGATGGAAACCTGCTTGTCGGGGACGAGGCCCAGCAGGGGGTCGGAAGCGGTGTCGATCTGATCAGCCATGATGATTGATCGATTAGCGCCTTATCAGCGTTCAGCAAACAAGCGTTCGAGGAAAAAATGGAGCAGACGGCGTGATTGACGGGCGACGGATGGGCCCATGGCTGGCCTGGGCGCGGCGCGAGGTCGGTCTGCTGGCCGGACTGCTTGGGCTTGCGGTGGCGGTTCAGACCTTTCTCGCCATCGCCGACGAGGTGGCCGAGGGCGAGACGCGGCGGATCGATCTGGCGATTCTGCTGAGCCTGCGGTCAAGGGCCGATCCGTCCGTCCCGCCGGGGCCGGCATGGCTGACCACGGCGGCGATGGACGTGACGGCGCTGGGCTCGCTGACGGTGCTGGGCCTGGTGGTGCTGTTCGTCGCCGGGCTGTTCGCGGCGCTGCGCCGCTGGCGTGAGGCCGGGGTGCTGCTGGCCGCGTCTGTCGGCGGGGTGATGCTGAGCCAGGGGCTGAAGGCGCTGTTCGGCCGGGCCCGGCCCGACGCCTCCCTGCAGCTGGTGGATGCGATCAACGCCAGCTTTCCCAGCGGCCACGCCATGCTGTCGGCGGTGGTCTGGCTGACGCTCGGGGCGCTGGTCGCGCGGTTCGCCGAGCGGCGGCGGGTCAAGGTTTTCGCCCTGGCCGGGGCCGCGGCCGTCACGCTGCTGGTCGGGCTGAGCCGGGTGTATCTGGGCGTCCACTGGCCGAGCGACGTCCTGGCCGGCTGGTCGATCGGCGGCGCCTGGGCGCTGGCCTGGTGGCTGGCCGCGCAGGGGCTGGACCGGTGGCGGCCTGTGCAGGTCAAGTGAGTAGAAGCAGCTTGCGTGGTTCGAGACGCTCGGCTGAGGCCTCGCTCCTCACCGTGACGAATCCTTTTTGAAGCCCGACCTTCTGCGTCATCCTGAGGAGCGGACCCTCAGGTCCGCGTCTCGAAGGACGCACGATCAGGCCAGCCCCGCCTTCTTCAGCGTCTTCCACGCCTTCAGCACGCGTTGCAGCTTGTGTTCGGCGCTGCGGTCGCCACCGTTGGAGTCGGGGTGGCACTTCTTGACCAGCTCGGTGTAGCGGGTCCGGATCAGCGCCTGGTCGGCGGTGTCGGGCAGGTCGAGGTCGGCGAGCGCGCCGCGTTCGAGCTTGCCCAGCGTGCGGCCGTCGGCGCGGGCGGCCGGGGCGTCGACGCCCGAACGGTCGGCGCGGCCGAAGCCGAACAGGCTGAACGGGTCGTTCCAGCCCATCGGCCCCTTGGCCTGGGCGGCGGCCTCACGCGAGCGGTTGGACGCCTTGAAGCTCCAGGTCGGACGCTCGCCGGTCAGCCGTCCGGCCTGGACCTCGGCGATGGCCGCGTCGCTCATGCCGGCGAAGAAGTTCCACTGCTTGTTGTACTCGGCCGCGTGCGACTGGCAGAAATGATAGAACTGCCCCGGCATGTCGCGGGACTTCGGCGCGCGCGCCGTGGCCACGCTCAGGCAGTCGGAATGCTCACAGCGTCGCTCGCCCGGTTTCAGGGCGTTGACGTCGGCTTCCGCCTCCGCTTCCCCCGGCTTGGGAGGGCGGACCCGGATGTCGACAAATCTGGGACGGTATTGAAAGGCGTTCGCCATAAGCCGAAGTATGAGGCTCAACCTTTCTCATTCAAGAATTGACCTTCGAAAAATGACCTCCGTATCGGACTCAATCCGCATAAAACTGACTGACGCGTTTTCTCCGTCACGCCTGGAGGTGGTCGACGACTCCGCAAGGCACGCCGGACACGCCGGCGCGCGGGAGGGCGGGGAGAGCCATTTCAACGTTTTGATCGAGGCTGCGGCGTTCACCGGACTGGGCAAGGTCGCCCGTCAGCGGCAGGTCTATGGGGTGCTGTCCGACCTCCTGGCCGGGCCGGTGCATGCGTTGTCGCTGAAGGCGCTGGCGCCTGGGGAGTGAATTTACGGCTTCAAGCCGATCAACGCCTGTTCCAGGTCGGCCTGTCTGAACGGCTTCTGCAGCAGCGGCGCGTCGTGGTGGGCGTCGCTGAGGCCGCTCTGGCCGTAGCCGCTGGCGAAGACGTAGGGGACGCCACGGGCCTTGAGGGCGTCGGCGACCGGAAACACCGGCTGGCCGCCAAGGTTCATGTCCAGAACCGCCACGTCGATCTGCGCGTCGGTCGCCAAGGCCAGGGCCTCGGCGATCGAGGCGGCCGGGCCGACGACTTCGCAGCCGAAATCGCCGAGCATGTCCTCGAGCGACATCGACAGGAGCAGTTCGTCCTCGACGACGAGCACCCGCATGCCGGTCAATGCTCCGCGACTCACAGCCAGACCTTCCTGCCGCCGTCACCCGACGGTCCCCGAGCGCCACGCGGCGCATCGGACATGAACGCACCACCGCGAGTCGGGTTCCCGACGAAAATCAGCCGGAGTCGATCCAGCCGCCGTCGGCGTCCATCTTCGGGCTGACGCGCAGCTCGGTGATCTGGTTGCGGCGGCGCCGGGCGACCTCGAAGCGGTGGTTGAAGACCGTGAAGGTCTCGCCTTCCTCGGGGATCTTCTCGACCTCCTGGATCAGCAGGCCGGCGATGGTCACGGCCTGGTCGTCGGGCAGGTCCCAGTCCAGTGCGCGGTTCAGGTCGCGGACGGTGACCGTGCCGGCGGTCTCGACCCAGCCGTCGGGCTGGACCTTCACCCCCTCGACCGTGGCGTCGTGCTCGTCATCGATCTCGCCGACGATCTCCTCGAGGATGTCCTCGAGCGACACCACACCCTGCAGGCCGCCGTACTCGTCGACGACCAGGGCGAAGTGGTTGCGCTTCTTGAGGAAGGCGTTGAGCTGGTCCTTCAGCTTGGTCGTTTCCGGCGTGAACCACGGCTTGCGCGCCAGGCTCATGATGTCGAGGACGTCGAGATTGACGTCGGTCTGGGCCATCACCTTGACGAGGTCCCGCACGTGCAGGACGCCGACGATGTTGTCCTGGTCGTCGCGCCAGAGCGGCAGGCGGCTGTGGCCGCAGTCGAGCGCCTGGCGGACCAGTTCGCGAGGCGGCAGCCCTGCGTCGAGCATCTCGACCGACTTGCGGTGAACCATGACCTCGGAGACGTCCATCTCCGACAGGTCCAGAACCCCGCCCAGCATCCGCCGGTCGCGACTTTCGACCACGCCTTCGGAGTGGTGATACTCGACCGCGCCGCGGATCTCCTCATGGGCCGCGAGGACGTCGGTTTCCATCGACAGGTTGATGCCGAATGGCCGCAGGGTCTGGCGCACGATCCATTGCGCGCCGCGGGCCAGCGGGCCGAAGATTCGCACCACCCACCAGGTCGGCAGGGACAGGGTGCGGGCCACGACCTCCGGCCGGGTGATCGCCAGGGTCTTGGGCAGGATCTCGCCGAACACTACCACCAGCACGGTCATGATCACCGTCGAGGCGACCACGCCGATCGGGCCGGGGAAAGCCACCGCCAGCACGCTGGTCGTCAGGGCCGAGGCCCCGATGTTGACCACGTTGTTGGACAGCAGGATGGCGCCGATCATGTTCTCCTGATCACCCATCATCCGGTTGACGCGGGCTGCGCCCCGGTCGCCCTCGCGCTCCAGCTGGTGCATGCGGCCGCGGCTGGCCGCGGTCATCGAGGTCTCCGCCGCCGAGATCAGGGCGCCGATCCCCAGCAGGATGATCAGGGCGGGGGCGAGGGTGGCGATCATGGCCGCAATCACGGCATGGCTCCTTGTTCGATCAGGAAGCGGCGCAGGGCGTCCGGATCGACCCCTTTCGCCGTAAACGCCTCGCCGATACGGCGGGCGAGAATGAAGGTCAGGGCGCCGCCCTCGGCCTTCTTGTCCTGACCCATGTGATGGATCAGGCGGTCGGCGCTGAACGGGTGCCCGGGCACGTCGGCCATGCCGGCGGGCAGGCCGGCGGACTTGAGCGCCCGCTCGACGCGAGCGGCGTCCGCCGGATCGCACAGGCCTAGCGCGGCGGAAAAGCGGAAGGCCAGGCCGCAGCCGGCGGCGACCGCTTCGCCGTGCTTCAGGGTTTCGCCGTAGCCGGTCTCGGCTTCCAGCGCATGGCCGAAGGTGTGGCCGAGGTTCAGCAAAGCGCGGCGGCCCTGTTCGGTCTCGTCCTCGGCGACGATCTCTGCCTTCATCTCGACCGATCGGCCGACAGCGTGGGCCAGGGCCGCGACATCGCGCTCCAGCACGGCGCCGCTGTTGGCTTCGAGCCAGGCGAAGAAGTCCGCGTCGCCGAGCATGCCGTACTTGATCACCTCGGCGTAGCCGCAGGCCATCTCCCGCGCGGGCAGGGTCGCCAGCACGTCGAGGTCGGCCAGCACCAGTCTGGGCTGGTGGAAGGCGCCGATCAGGTTCTTGCCGCGGGGG
>CAIOHT010000111.1 GCA_903858185.1 uncultured Caulobacterales bacterium | reverse complement strand
GTAGACCGTCTCGATGTCCGGGCAGTCAGGCAGGTGCTCGAGAATACGGTCCAGTCGCTCCGGATCGACAATGGCGACGCGCGCCCCGGAATCGGCGAGTCCGTACTGCAGCTCCGCGCCGGTCCACCATGCGTTCAGGGGCGTGACGATCGCGCCGAGGCTGGCGGCGGCGAAGAAGGCCACCGGCCACTCCGGCAGGTTTCGCATCACCAGCGCGACCCGGTCGCCCTTGCCGACGCCATCGGCCGCAAGCTGGTCAGCCAGGGCGGCCACGGCGCGATGGAAGCCCTCGAACGTCGCCCGGTCGTCGTCATAGACAAGGAAATCGCGCGTCGCGAAGGCCCGGCCGTTGGTCACCAGGTCGCGCAGTGTCGCTGGACAGTTCTTCCACACCGTCGTCAGGACACCGTCGATCATCACCGTGTCGGTCTCGAAACGGGAGCCCGGCGCCGTCAGGAGGGCGTGGCAATCGGCAATGCTGCGGGCAGGCCAGACCATGGCGTCCTCTGGGCTTTTCTCGAAACGCCAGCCTAGAATGGTCGGTATGGTCGGGGAAAGACCCGCCGCGCCTGTCTGGCCGATTTCTCGGGGCAGGGCGTCGCTGGCTCACCGGAACGCGCGACCATGGCTGTCGCCCGGCCGGCGACCGGCGCCTGGTCGCCGTTTCCGCGACCCGCTCTGGCAAAGTTTGGATTGCGGCATACCCGGAGTTAGATAACTGGGACAATGCGCCTCAGGGAGATGATGCCGTGACCGAACCCGAAAGCCTGGGCTTTTCGTCCGAACGTCTGGCGCGGATCGCGCCGTTCCTGGCGGAGCGCTACATCGACACGGGCAAGCTGCCCTGCGCCCAGGTGCAGGTCTGGCGGCGCGGCAAGCTGGCCTATGACACGGTTCTGGGACTGGCCGACCGCGAGCGCGGGACGCCGCTGAAGGCCGACTCGCTGTTCCGCATCTACTCGATGACCAAGCCGGTCACCTCGGTCGCCTTCATGATGCTGGTCGAGGAGGGCAAGGTCGCGCTCGACGAGCCGGTGGCGAAATACATTCCGGAATGGGCGAAGCTCGGCGTGTTCGCCGCCGGGACCGATGCGGGCTGGGCGACCACCCCGCCGGGCCGGCCGATGATGATCATCGACCTGCTGCGCCATACCTCGGGCCTGACTTACGGCTTCCAGATGCAGGGCAACATCGACGCCGCCTATCGCAAGCTGAAGGTGGCCGAGGACCTGCGGTTCGGGACCCTCGACGAGTTCATCGCCAAGCTGGCGACGATCCCCCTGCAGTTCACCCCGGGCGACGCCTGGAACTACTCGGTCAGCACGGACGTGCTGGGCTACCTCGTCGGCAAGATAAGTGGCGTGCCGTTCGAGCAGTTCCTGCAGGAGCGGATCTTCGGCCCCCTGGGCATGACCGACACCAGCTTCACCGTGCCGGCCGACAAGGCGGGCCGGCTGACGGCCTGCTACGCGGCCGGCCAGCTGGGCTCCAAGGCGCTCAAGCCGGGCCAGCCGGCGCTGCAGGACGACCCGACGACCAGCCCCTATCTGACCGAAACGGCCTTCCACTCCGGCGGCGGCGGGCTGGTCAGCACCGCTGACGACTACATGAGGTTCGCCCGCATGCTGCTGAACGGCGGCGAGCTGGACGGCCAGCGGCTGCTGGGCCCCAAGACCCTCCAGCTGATGGCGTCCAACCATCTGCCCGGCGGCAAGGACCTGACGCAGATGTCGAAGTCGCTGTTCAGCGAGGCGACCTATGCCGGCGTCGGCTTCGGCCTGGGCTTCGGCGTCACCGTCGATCCCGCCGCGACCATGCTGGCGGGCAGCAAGGGCGACTTCTTCTGGGGCGGCGCGGCCAGTACCTTCTTCTGGGTCGATCCCGTCGAGGACCTGGCCGTGGTGTTCCTGACCCAGCTGCTGCCCTCGTCGGCCTATCCGGTCCGACGAGAGCTTCGCACGCTGGTCTATGCCGCCCTTACGGAGACGGGTTCGTAGCGCCGTCCTCGGCGGCCTGGGCCCGGGCTTCAATCTCCCGCACCGTCTCCTCGTGGCTCTCCTTGGTGATGTTGTAGGCCTGCAGGATGATCACCGAGAGCAGGTACAGGCCGCCGACCACGGGCATGTAGACCATCAGCAGCTTGGCGATAGTCTCGGGCGGCACCTCGGACGGCTTTGAGCCGACCGGGAAGGCGACGACCGCCAGGATCCAGCCGGCGACCATCACGCCCACACCGCTGACCGCCTTCTGGATCAGGCTGGTGAAGGCGAAGAACAGGCCTTCCGACCGGCGGCCGGTGCGCTGCTCGCTGTACTCGACGACGTCGGTCAGCATGGCGGTGATCAGGATCGAGGCGGTGATGCCGAACACGCCGCGCACCAGGCCGTCGAGGAACAGCCAGGGCACGATCTCCGGGATCTTCGTGTCGCCGACCATGTCGCCGTTGTCGGGGAAGATGCCCATCAGCCGCAGGATCAGCGGCAGGAAGCCGATGAACACGCTGAACACGAGCAGCACGCCCCCGGCCTTCTTCTTTCCCGAGTGACGGGTCATCAGCGGCGCCGCCGCCAGGGCCGCGGCCGAGGCGAAATAGGCGTCGATCTGCAGCACGCCGGTCCAGAACGGCGTCAGCTCCCAGACATAGGTCGAGATGTAGAAGGCCAGCGAGAAGCCCACGCCGGTGGCGATCGAGGCCACCAGGCCGACGGCGGTGATGGTCAGGAACGGCCGGATGTTCAGGGTGTCGAACACTTCCCGGGCGACCGCCGACAGGGGGCGCTTCTCCCGGACCGGCGCTTGCGGCATCCAGGGGATGAACCGGTGCGTCCCGGCTGCCGAGATGAGGATCGACAGGAACATCAGCACAGCGCCGATGTAGCCGTACTTGACGTAGGCTTCCGGGTTCAGCTGGCCGACCGGATGCTCCGGCGTCGCCTTCATCAGGAACCAGAACATCGCGATGGTCAGGGTCAGGCCGCCCCACCAGCCGAAGAAATAGCGCCAGCCGACGATCTTCGACCGCTCGGTGTAGTCCGTGGTCAGCTCCGCCGACATCGACGACGAGGGAATTTCGTAGAGGGTGATGAAGGTCCGCACGATCACGGCGACCACCACCAGGTACCAGAACAGGTGCGCCTGCTCCCAGTGGAACGGCGGGTTCCACAGCAGCAGAAACGACAGCGCCACCGGCAGGGCCGAGGCGTACATGAACGGGTGACGCCGGCCCCATTTGCTGCGGAAATTGTCGCTGACATGGCCGATGACCGGGTCGATCAGGCAGTCGATCAGCATGGCGGTCATCACCGCCGCCGCGACCAGCGCCGCCGGCAGGCCGACGACCTGGTTGTAGAACAGCAGCAGGAAGACGCGGAAACCGTTGTCCTTGATGCCGAAGGCGATGGATCCGAAACCGTAGATCGCCCGGACCGCCGTGCTCACCTCGGGCCGGGGGCCCTCTCCGGCGACATGCGTCCCCAGCCTGCCGCCTGACGGCGCCTCGATCCCGGTCATCCATTCATCTCCCTGATGGCCGCGGTCTTTGCGCCGCTGAGCGGATTCGAAACTGGGGTATGGCCACGAGGGAAGTCAATCGGGGCGGGGGAAGATGGGGGGAGATTCGGGCGCCTTCCTCCCCCTCGCGGTAAAGGAACGTCGGGGATGACGCCGCCGTCCTCGCATGCTCTCCTCCCGCCATGCCGACGCCCGAGCTCATCCAGACCTGGATCCTGCCGGCCCTGCTGGGGCTGGGGCTGGCCGCCGCCACGGGGCTGCGGACCTTCCTGCCGCTGCTGCTGGTCAGCGCGGCGGCGCGGTTCGACGTGTTCGGGCTCGACCTGCATGACAAGGTCGCCTGGCTGGAGAGCACGCCGGCGCTGATCGCCCTGGCCGCCGCCACGGTGATCGAGCTGGTCGCCGACAAGGTGCCGATCCTCGACCACGGCCTGAGCCTGCTGGGCACGGTGACCCGGCCGGCGGCGGGGATCCTCGCGGCGGGCTCGGTGTTCGTCGGGGTCGACCCGATGGTCGCCGCCATCGCCGGGCTGATCATCGGCCTGCCCACGGCGTTGGCCTTCCACACCGCCCAGAGCGGCACGCGGCTGGCCAGCACCGCGACCACCGGCGGCCTCGCCAATCCGATCGTCTCGGTGGTCGAGGACGCGCTGGCCGTCGCCATGGTGATCATCGCCCTGGCCGCCCCGATCCTCGTGCCGCTGG
>CAIOHT010000110.1 GCA_903858185.1 uncultured Caulobacterales bacterium | reverse complement strand
GGCCAACACCCTCAGCGGCGGTGGCGGCGGCGACATCCTGAACGGCCTGGCGGGCAATGACACGCTCAACGGCGAGGCCGGCAACGACACGCTCGACGGCGGAGCCAACGATGACACCCTCTCCGGCGGCGCGGGCCAGGACCGGCTGACCGGCGGGACGGGCGCCGACACCTTCCTGTTCACGGCCGCCGACATCCGCCGCACCGGCCCCGGCTTTGGCCTCACCGCCGACAAGGACGTGATCCTCGACCTCAGCTTCGCCGGGGGCGACCGGAGCGACCTCAGCGCCATCGACGCCAACGCGATCCTCGCCGGCGACCAGGCCTTCACCTTCGTCGGCAACTTCAGCGGCGTCGCGGGCCAGGCCACCCTGAAGTTCATCACCGGCAAGAGTGTCCTGCAACTCGATGTCGACGGCGACCGCAAGGCTGACCTGATCGTCGAGATCAACGGTAACATCGCCGGCACGACGGGCAACCTCTACACCGGCGGTGGGGACACGAACGGGGGCTGGGTGCTCTAGGGGCCGGTCAGATCCCAGGCTGGATGTAGGGCGCGCGGGCGAACAGGGCGCGGTCGTCGTCCCTACGCGGAGGGACGTCGACGATCAGCGTCTGGCGGCTGGGCAGGTCGAGGGTGGCCCGCAGCGCTCCATGCGGTGTTGCGCCCGGGTCACGCGCAGAGCTTCGGGCGCGCTTTTCCGCTCAATTCCCGGAATTCGGGTAAGTCAGGGCGCCACGCGTCGCCCGGTTCATGTCCACACTCTCGCGTGGACATGACTTCTAGGGGGAGTGGAATGATGTTTTTCAACCGCATACTGATTGCGATCGCGGGCTTGATGCTTCTGGTATCGCCCGGCGCCGCCCAGGACATGAAGAAGGGGACCTTGACGGAAGTCAGGACTCCGCCGCCGACGGCCCAGCAGGTCAAGGTCGGCTTCTATCCGGTCTCAATCTACCAGCTGGATATGGCCAGCAACACCTACTACGTCGATACCTATATGTGGCTTCGCTGGAAGGGTGACATAGATCCCACCAGCACCATGGAATTTACCAATATGGTGGAGGAGTGGGGCAAGCAGCAGGAAAACCTTCTGGAAGAGCCGCAGGTCCTGGCTGACGGCTCGCGTTACCAGATCATGAAGGTCGAAGGCCGCTTTGTGCAGCCATTCTCCCTGGCGGATTATCCGCTGGATAAGCAAAGACTCAGCATCATGATCGAGGACACAACGAACGGTGCCGAGACCGTCTCCTATGTGATCGACCAGAAGAGCAGCGGAATCGGTAGCAGCCTGCGAATCCCGGGTTGGCGGATTGACGGCTTCACCTCGAAGACCTTCACCCATGACTACGGTACGAACTTCGGCGAAGAAGCAACGCCGTCAGCCTATTCCGCGGCCCAGTTCAGCATCGAGATTTCCCGCCCCATGAGCTTCTTTTACTGGAAGCTGCTGCTGCCCCTCTTCATCGTTCTCGGCGCAGCGCTTTCGGCCCTGCTCATTCGGCCACAGGATGTCGACGTCCGCACGGCGCTTCCGGCCGGCGCCTTGTTGACGGCGATCTTCCTGCAGAAGAGCTATTCGGACGGTCTTCCCGACCTCGGCTACCTGATCCTGATGGATAAGATATATCTCGTGGTCTACGCCCTGATTGTCCTGACGCTGATCCGGGCCATCTTCGCCTACAGGGCGGCGGCCGGCGCCGATGGCGATGTCATCAGGGCGGTCCAGGCGACAGACCGGAAACTGCTGATGGCCGCGGTCCTGGCCTTCATAGCCGCCGTCATAGCCATCCTGCTTTGGCGTTAGGAAGGTCTGTCCGGGATTACTGCTCGTGGCCTGCCCACGAGCAGTAACCCCGCTTCGGCGTCCGGTGATGGCGACTTCTGAAGCCATGCCCCGGCGTGGGCGTGCGCGCACCCAACGGCTTGCGCGTTCGGCCAGGGTCCGATGCGGCCGTCCGATAGCACTGGAGGCGGCGCCCCGGCGCTGATAGAAGCGCCGCCAACGGACGGGTGGTCGAGTGGTTTAAGGCAGCGGTCTTGAAAACCGCCGTAGGTGGAAGCCTACCGTGGGTTCGAATCCCACCCCGTCCGCCATGCCGGCTCCGGCTAGCGCTTCACGGCGCCGAGCGCGGCCCGTGCGGCTTCTGCGTCAGCCAGCAGGGCGCGACGGCGGTCTTCGCCGAAACTGTCCAGGGTGCGGTAGGGCATGGCGAGCCGGGCATTGGCGCCCAGCAGGGGCCGGTTGCGCTCGAGAAAGCCCCAGTAGAGGCGATTGAACGGGCAGGCGTCGTCGCCGGATTTCGCTTTCACGTCGTAGCGGCAGCCGGCGCAGCAGTCGCTCATCCGGTTGATGTAGGCGCCGGAGGCGGCATAGGGCTTGGACCCGATGATGCCGCCGTCGGCGAAGGTCGCCATGCCGCGCGTGTTGGGCATTTCGACCCATTCGAACGCGTCCGCGTAGACGGTCATGTACCAGTCATCCACCGCGTCCGGATGCACGCCCAGCAGCATGGCCAGGTTTCCCGTGACCATGAGGCGCTGGATGTGGTGGGCGTAGGCGTTGGCGCGGGTGGTTTCGACGGCGTCGGCGACACAGGCCATGTCGGTCTCGCCAGACCAGAAGAACGCCGGTAGCCGGCGGTCGGCGCCCAGGGCGTTGCGCAGGCCGTACTCCGGCATCTTCAGCCAGTAGACGCCGCGCACGAACTCGCGCCAGCCGAGGATCTGTCGGACGAAGCCCTCGACCGCATTCAGCGGCGCGCGGCCGGCGCGGTAGGCCGCCTCAGCCCGTCGACAGGTCTCCAGCGGATCCAGCAGGCCGATGTTCAGCGACGTCGAGATCAGGCCGTGCCACATCCACGGCTGCCCCGTCGCCATGGCGTCCTGCCATTCGCCGAAATCGGGCAGGATGTCGGTGATGAAGGCCTCCAGGACCTGTTCGGCCTCTGCAACTGTCGTGGGCCAGCCGAAGGACGCCAGGTCGCCGAAGTGATCGGGGAACAGGCGCTCGACGTCCGCCATGGCCTCGCGCGTCGTCGTGGTGGGGGAGATCCGTGGACGGGCCGGCGGACGCACTCCCTTCGGCAAGCCCTTGCGGTTTTCGGCGTCGAAGTTCCACCGGCCGCCCTCGGGCTCCGTCCCGTTCATCAACAGCCCGGTTTCACGCCGCATCTCGCGGTAGAAGTACTCCATGCGCAGCTGCCGCTGGTCGCCAGCCCAGGCGCGGAAGTGGTCGTGCGAGCAGATGAAGCGCCGGTCCTCACGGATCTCGACAGGAACCTGTGCGGCGACTGCGAAGGCCTTCAGTGCTTCGGCCAGTCGCCATTCCCCGCATTCCGTCATGACGACGCTTGAGCAGCCGGTGTCGGTCAGGGCCCGCTCGATCTCGCCGACGATGGTATGGGTGTTCCCGGGCGCATCGATCCGGATGTAGCGAACGGTCACGCCCCTTGCCGAAAGGCGTTCCGCGTGGCTGCGCATGGCGGCGAAGATCAGGGCGATCTTCTGTTTGTGGTGGCGGACATAGGTGGCTTCGTCCCGGACCTCGGCCATCAGCACGACGTCCTGGCGAACGTCGATGCCCTCGAGCGCCGTCAGAAACTCCGAAAGCTGATCGCCGAGGACGAGCCGCAGGGCACCGGCAGGGGTCACCGGGATGACGACCCTTTCACTGGCGAACGCTGGCCGCGACAACGATCCGAGCAATAGCGGACTTCGTCCCAGCAGGCCGCCCACTTGCGCCGCCAGGCGAAGGGACGCTGGCATGCCGCGCAGGTCTTCGTCGGGAAATCGGCCTTGCGTCTTGTCTTCATAACCGCGTCCGATCACCCCGCCCCGAAGCACTCCACGCGCCGCAACCGGCTCGCGGGCAAGGCGTCTTCGACCCTGGCCGACAACAGGACCTAGGGCGTTGCGCGCGCGCGCCTACCCCAGGCCGAACCGCTTCGGCTCGGCCGCGATCAGGGCCTCAAGCTTCGGCAGACCCGCCCGGATGCCGCCGGCCAGCTGGCGCGAGATCAGCCAGCCGAGCGGGAAGGGCGCACTGGCCTTGCCGGCCCAGCGCAGCTCGCAGCCGCCGGCTGCCGGCACGACGCGGTAATCCTCGACGGCCGCCGAAAGGGGCAGGGACGAGCTTTCGAAGCGGAAGGCCATCCGGCTCCCTTCGTCCCAGGCGAAGAAGGTCTCCTCGATCAGCTGCGGACCGACCTCGACGGTGCGGGTCGTCCCGACGGCGCCCGGCAGCGGACGGGTCCAGGTGACCTTCGTGATCGGCAGCCAGTGCGTCCAGGCGTCCGCATCGAGCAGCGCCGCCCAGACGGCCGAGGGCGGGAAGGGGAAGGCATGGGTCACCGAGGTGGCGCCGGCGGCGAGGTAGTCCTCGCCAACCGGCTTGTGCGCGCGAAGCGGCTTCGACATTGGCAGGTCCCTTGTGATTGCGGAGAGCGCGCGTCTAGCGCGGCGGCATCCGGATGGCACCGTCGAGGCGCACGGTTTCGCCGTTGAAATAGCCGTTGCGCAGCATCGTCACGGCCAGATCGGCATACTCGTGCGGATGGCCGAGCCGGCGCGGGAAGGGCACCGAGGCCGACAGGCTGTCGAAGATGGCCGGCGCGCGGGTCTTGACCCCCAGCATTGGCGGAGTCGCCATGATGCCCGGCAGGATGGTGTTGATGCGGATGCCCTCGTTGGCGAGGTCGCGGGCGATGACCAGGGTCATGCCCTTGATCGCCGCCTTGGCGGCCGCGTAGGCCACCTGGCCGACCTGACCATCCTCGGCGGCCACCGAGCCGGTGTTGACGATCGCCCCGCGACCGCCGTCCTCATCGGGCTCCAGGGTCGCCATGCCCGCCGCGCTTTTGACGATGCAGCGGAAGGTGCCGACGGTGTTGAGGCCCAGCACCCATTCGAAGTCGGCGGCGTTGAACTGCTTGATCTCGCCGGTCTGCTTGTCACGGGCGATCGTCTTGCCGCCGCGGCCGCCACCGGCGCAGTTGACCAGGATACGCTCTTGCCCGTGGGCGGCGCGGGCCTTGGCGAAGCCGGCGTCGACCGACTCCTCGCTCATCACATTGACCTCGCAGAACAGCGCGCCCAGTTCCTCGGCCTTCTTCGCGCCGGTCTCCGGATTGAGGTCGAAGATGGCGACCTTCACGCCGAGGTCGCGCAGCGCCTTGACCGTGGCGGCGCCAAGGCCGGATGCGCCACCGGTGACGACGGCGGAGACGGAACTGTCGAGTTTCATGGTGCTTCTCCCTTGTGTCCGTCGGTCAGGCTACCGCTTCGCGGACGTCTGCAGGACTTGGGGTGAGTTGAGCGCCGGCGCCCTTGGGTCACGCAAGCGGATGGTGGCGCGTACGGAAAATCTGTCTCATACCCACGGCGACCTCATCCTGATCGGACACGACCATGACCTTCAAGGCCCTCCTTGCGACCCGTATCGAGCGCACAGTTACCGTCGACCTGATCGACATGTCCGATGAGCAACTGATGGACGGGGATGTCAGCATCGACGTCGACTACTCCACCGTGAACTACAAGGACGGCCTGGCGCTGGCCGGCCGGCCAGGCGTGATCCAGCGCTATCCGCTCGTCCCCGGGATCGATCTGGCCGGGACGGTCACGCAATCATCCCACGCGGGCTACGTCGCCGGTGACAGGGTGGTGCTGAACGGCTGGGGTCTGAGCCAGACGCATCACGGCGGCTATGCCCAGAAGGCGCGGGTCAATGGCGACTGGCTGGTCAAGCTGCCGGGCAGCATCAGCACCCGCGACGCCATGGCCATCGGCACGGCGGGCTATACCGCCATGCTCTGCATCCTGGCCCTGGAGCACAACGGGATCACGCCTGATCGTGGGCCGGTGCTGGTCACCGGCGCCAATGGCGGGGTGGGGTCCGTGGCGATCCTGGTTCTGTCGCGTCTCGGCTATCGCGTGATCGCCTCGACCGGCCGGCTCGAGGAGAGCGACTATCTGACCGCGCTCGGCGCCGCCGAGATCATCGACCGCAAGACCCTGTCGGAGGCCGGGCCTCCGATCGCCGCGCCGAAATGGGCCGCTGCCGTGGACTCCGTCGGCAGCACGACGCTCGCCAATGTCCTGGCCCAGACCGACTATCGCGGCGCGGTCGCCGCCTGCGGCCTGGCTCAGGGCGTCGACCTGCCAGGATCGGTGTTCCCGTTCATCCTGCGCAATGTGACCCTGGCCGGGATCGACTCGGTCAATGCACCGTTCGAATCCCGGGCCCGCGCCTGGGATCGCCTGGCGAGAGACCTCGACCTGTCGAAGCTGGCGACCACCGTAACGCAGGTCGGACTGGCGGACGTTCCCGCCGTTGGCAGCGCCATCCTCGAAGGCAAGGTGCGCGGCCGGACGGTGGTGGATGTGAACGGCTGACGCGCGCTGATCCGTTTCCCCGGCGAAGGCCGGGGCCCGGATCACCGGGTGCGGAAATGGCCGGCCCACCCCCGATACCCCAGCTGAATCTGGATCCCGGCCTTCGCCGGGAAGACGGAGGACCCCTAACGCCCGCTCTGACCGTCGTCGACGCGGATGCAGGAGCCGGTGACGAAGTCCGAGGCCGGGGAGACCAGGAACAGCAGGGTGCTGTCCAGTTGCGCCGGATCGCCGAGCCGCTTGCGCGGGAAGTGCTGACTGATGTCGCCGACGCGCGACAGCATGCCGTCCATCATCTCCGAGGCGAAGGCGCCGGGCGCGATGGCGTTGACGTTGATGTTGGCGCTGGCCCATTCGACCGACAGGGCCTGGGTCATCCGCACTACGGCCGACTTGGTGATAGAATAGAGGGCCGCACCGTTGCCGCTGTATTCGAAGGCGGCCACCGACGCGATGTTGACGATCCGGCCGGGCGACTTCGCGGCGATCAGTCGACGGGCGACCTCACAGGACAGGATGTAGGGCGCGCGCAGGTTCACACCGATCACCCGGTCGATCAGGTCGACGGACATCTTCACCGCCCGCTGGGCGTCGGGAATGCCGGCGTTGTTGACCAGGATGGTCACCGTGCCGAACGCCTCCTCCGCCTTGCCGACGACGGCCAGGAGCTGGTCGGCATCAGTGACGTCGAGCTCCAGCGCGATGGCCTCGCCACCCTCGGCGCGGATCTCCGCGGCCAGGGCTTCCAGCCGGTCCAGTCGGCGCGCGGTCAGGGCGACCTTGGCGCCGCAGCGGGCGAGGGTCTTTGCAAAGCGGACGCCGAGGCCGGACGAGGCGCCGGTGACGAGCGCCACCTGACCGGTCAGGTCGGTCGAAACATTGGGGATCGGATAGGTCATGGGCGGTCTTTCAACGGAGGGGATCAGTCGCGGCCTTCGAGGATCTCGAGGGCCTGTCTGGCGAGATGGGGCGTGCCGTTCTCCGCCGGCCGGTCGCTGGCGGCGTTGCCTGCCAGCACGCGGCGGTAGACACCCTGCGAGATCGAGGCGAGGCGGAAGATCGAGAAGGCCATGTAGAACGGCCAGTCCTCGATCGGCCCACGGCCCATCCGCCTGCAGTAGGCGTCGACATAGGCGGCCTCGCTGGGGATGCCGCTGGTCTCGAAGTCCACCCCCTGCAGCGTGCCCCAGGACGCACCGTGCGAGCGCCACAGGAAGGCGTTGTAGGCGATGTCCGCCAGCGGATTGCCGATCGTCGACAGCTCCCAGTCCAGCACTGCGATCAGCCGCGGCTCGGTCGGGTGGAACATGACGTTCTCGAGCCGGTAGTCGCCGTGGGCGATGGAAATGGGGTCGTCGACCGGAATGCGGCCCGGCAGCTGTGCGATCAGCGCCTCCATCTCCGGGATCGGCTCGCTCTCGGCGCCGCGATACTGCTTGGTCCAGCGGCTGACCTGGCGCTCGAAATAGCCCCCCGCCTTGCCGAAGTCGCCGAGGCCCGCCGCGACGAAATCCACCTTGTGCAGCTTCGCCAAAGTGGCGTTGAGGTCGTCATAGATCGCCGCGCGCTCTGCCGGCTCCATCCCGGGCAGCATGGCGTCGCGGAAGATGCGGCCTTCCAGATAGTCCATGACGTAGAACGACGTGCCGATGACGGCTTCGTCCGTGCAGAGGGCGCGCATTTTCGGCACGGGGACGTGCCCGTCGAGCGCCTTCATCACCTTGAACTCGCGGTCGACCTGGTGGGCGCTGGCCAGCAGCACGCCCGGCGGTTTCTTGCGCAGCACGTAGCGGCGCGGCCCCTCCGCCGTCTGCGTCGTCAGCAGGAAGGTCGGGTTGGACGCCCCGCCCTGGAACTGCTGGACGACCATGGCGTCCCCGAAATCCTCGACCTCGCGGCGCAACCAGGCTTCCAGGGGGCCGGGGTCGAAATAGTGCGCGGGCGTGACTTCGCGGACTGGCGGGGCGGTCGCGGACATGGCGGGTTCCTCTTCAGCAAGCGAGCATGCCTGCTTTCCCTTCGGGCGCCACAAGCGCTCGATTGCATCAGCCGGACGGCTGCGTGAGAATTCTGCCCCTTGAGGGAGATCCGTCATGAGCCGCTTCACCGGGCCGGTCCGCCAGAACGGCTATGTCGTCCGCAACGTCGAGGCGTCGATGAAGCACTGGATCGAGGTGCTGGGCGTGGGACCCTGGTTCTACATCGAGAGAGTCCCCATAGACTGGTTTCGCCACCGCGGTGTGACCTACGACATCGACCTGTCCATCGCCCTGGCCAACAGCGGCGATCTGCAGATCGAGCTGATCCAGCAGCGCAACGATGTCCCGTCGATGTATCGCGAGTTCCTCGACGCGCATGGCGAGGGGCTCCAGCACATGTCCTGGTGGTCGATGAACTACCAGGCCGACTACGACGCAGCACTGGCGCGCGGCCTGACGGTGGGCCACGAGGGCCAGATCAACGGGCCGAACGGCCGGTTCGCCTATTTCGACACCGATCGGACCCACGCCGGCACGGTCGTGGAACTGTCCGATGTCAGCGGGACCAAGATGCGCTTCTTCGACCATATTCGCCGGGCTGCGGCAGGCTGGGACGGCACGGACGCGATCCGGCCGGTCAAATAGAGCGAGCAACACCCATGCAACGCCATTCCGACAAACCAGCCTGTCGTTTTCCAATGTGGTGTAGGGTGCAGGCGCTATGAACCCCACCCACGTCGGTCTGCTGCAGAACCTCCTCCTGGCCACCGCGATGGTCGGGGTGACGGTGCTGATCCACTTCTGGGGCCTGATCCTGCTGTTGCGGATCATGGGGCACACCGGACATCGACTCGGAGCCGACCGTAGTCATGCCGGCCAGGCGATGCTGGTGCTGCTGGTGGTGTTCGGCATCTTCGGCCTGCACACGCTGGAGATCTGGCTCTACGCGATGCTCTATGTGGCGCTGGGCGCATTGCCGACGCTGGAGCCGGCGCTCTATTTCTCGACGGTGACCTTCGTCGCCCTTGGCTACGGGGATGTCGTCCTGCCCGTCACCTGGCGCATGCTCAGCGCGATCGAGGCGGCCAACGGCGTGATCCTGATCGCCTGGTCGACGGCCTTTCTGTTCTCGGTGACGGGACGCCTGCGTCTGCTCGAGCATGACTGGCTGGAACCCCGGAAGACGCGGGCTGCGCCCCCGGCCGACAGCCCGATCGTCGCCGACCCGGGGGATGTCGGGCCCTAGTGGACCACAGCCCGACCCCCCGGCTGGCGGCCGTGATCGGAACTGCCGTCGTTGCGGTCAGGCGTCGGGGCGGGCCTTTCGGGCGGCGGCGACCTGATCGACGACGGCCTTCCAGCGGTCACCCATGGCCACGACGATCTGCTTGCGTGACATGAGGCGCGGCAGCCAGAGCAGGCGCTGGTTACCCTTGCCGGTGATGACGACCGTCTTGCGGCGCAGGAAGGACTTGAGCCCCTCCGAGGCCACGAATTCGGCCGTGTCGAGGCCCGGGCGGCCCGTGCCGGCGCCCGGAAGGTCACTGGCCACGGCGGCGAAGTTCGAGGCCGTGCCGCCCGGGCAGAGGGCCAGGACATGCACGCCGCTGTCGCGGGTTTCTCCCCACAGGGCTTCGCTGAAGTAGAGAACGAAGGTCTTGGCGGCGGAATAGACCGCCGCATAGGGCAGGGGCACGAAGGCAGCGGTCGAGGCGACGTTGATCACCCCGCCCTTGCGCCGCGCGATCATGCCCGGCAGGCAAAGCCGGGTCAGTTCGACCAGTGCCGTCACGTTCAGCTGGATCATCTCGGCGTTGGACGGCGGCTCGATGTCGAGGAAGGCGCCCCATTTGCCAAAGCCGGCGTTGTTGACCAGCAGGTCGACCGTCAGCCCCTGGCTGTGGACGGCTTCCATGAGACGGGCGGATGCCCCGGGCTGGCCAAGGTCGAGCGGAATGACCACCACCTCCGACCGGAAGCGCGCGCGCAGATCGGCCGCCACCGCCTGCAGACCGCTCTCCGACCGCGCCGTGATGATCAGCTTTGCGCCACGCTCGGCCAGATCCTCGGCGAACGCCTTGCCGATGCCCGACGAGGCGCCGGTGACCAGCGCGGTGACGCCCTTGTAGTTCTTCATCGTGTCCCCCTGCGCCGCTAGCGCGCGTAGCCTACGTTGGCCGTGGTTCCGGTCTGGCCGCGGGCGGCCTCTGTCGCCCGGTCCAGATCATCGAGGTACTGCTGCGCTACGGACAGGTGGACCGGCGACAGCATCAGGTGCAGTCCGCGCGGCTGACTCGTGGCGCTGGTCACCCAGCCCCGCTCGTACAGCTTCCCGAGGATGGCCATGCAGTCGACGTCGTCGCGAGTGAAGGCGACGATCCCCAGTTGCGGCGAGCCGATCACCGTGAAGCCCCGCGTCTTCACGCCCGCTTCGATGATCTCGCGGGCCGCCGTGACCTGACCGTGCTTGGCGCGGTAGCCGTCGATGCCCAGGGTGTTCATGATCGCCCAGGCCGCCGCGATGGCGCCGCCGGGCCGCGTTCCGGCAAGGGTCGGGGTGACCATCTTGCCCGCCGGCCAGTCGCCGACCTCGAAGATCATATGCTTCTTCAGGTCTTCGGACCGGAAGAAGACCGTCGAGGCGCCCTTGGCGCAATAGCCGTACTTGTGCAGATCGGCCGACATCGACCGCACGCCGGAAACCTCGAAGTCGAACGGCGGAACGTCGCCGCCGTTCATCCGCACGAACGGCGCGATGTAGCCACCGACGCAGGCGTCGACGTGCAGCCAGAGGTCGCGGCGTTCCGCAAGGTCTCCGAGCGCCCCGATCGGGTCGATCAGTCCGAACGGGAAACAGGGCGCCGAGCCGACAATCATGATGGTGGCGTCGTCCACCACCGCTTCCATAGCCACTGGATCAGCCAGGAAGTCCTTCAGCGGCGTGCGCCGGACCTCGATCTCCATCACCAGGCAGGCCTTGTCGAACGCCGGATGAGCCGACCGGGGCAGGACGAGGTTCAACCGCCCCTGCACGCCGCGCACCTTGCGGGCGAAGTCGCGGGCGGCCTTTACGGCCATCAGGATCGAGTCGGTGCCGCCGCTGGTCATCGCGCCGGCCGCGCCCTCTGGGCCATGCAGCAGGCCAAGGCCATTTGCGACCACCTCGCGCTCCATACGCGCCAGACTGGGAAAGGCGGCCGGGCCCAGCCCGTTTTCGGAGGCGAACATGGCGTAGGCCTCCTTCTGGACCTGTTCAACGTCCTCCCCGGCATTGAACACGTAGACGGCCGCCTTGCCGTCCCGCCACTTCACATCGCCGGTGGCCATCTCGAGCATCCTGGCGCGGGTATCGGCCCAGGGCGCGCCCTTGGCCGGAAGTGTCTCGTTCATCGCCGTCTCCGCCCTGCTTTGTCGACCAGCCTAGCCTTCAAAGCCGCCGCGTCGAGCGGTTCCCGCGCCGGATCAGGGTGTTTGTCGCCTTAACCACGCTGAAAACCCTTCGCGCGCATCCTTCGAGCGACTCGAAGGAGAGGAGCCATGACGGGCTCGCGCCAAATGCTGTCACCTCGCGCCGCCCCGGTGCTGCTGGCCTGCCTGGTCCTGACGGCCTGCGCCTCGCCACGCTACGCGGTGAAGGGGCCCCAGCCGTCGGGGCCGCCACAGGCCTCGGCCCCGTCCGGTCGGGTGCCGGGGACCATGAAGCCCTACCAGGTCAAGGGAAAGTGGTACACGCCGCGCTACGACCCGGACTATGACGAGAAGGGCGTCGCCAGCTGGTACGGCGAGCAGTTCCACAACCGCAACACCGCCAATGGCGAGGTGTTCGACATGGATCTGCCGTCGGCGGCCCACAAGACGTTGCCGCTGCCCAGTGTCGTCGAGGTCACGGACCTGGACACCGGCCGCAAGATCCGCGTGCGCGTCAACGACCGGGGCCCGTTCGTCGACGGCCGGATCATCGACCTGTCCAAGGCTGCCGCCGAACAGCTGGGCATCCGGAGCCGGGGCGTCGCCCGCGTGCGGGTCCGCTACCTGGGCCCCGCGCCCGCAGCCAGATAGTCCACAGCTCCGGGCGTCGGCATTCTGGACAACGGCCCCGTTCCGTCCGATTGAGGGCGTCGTGGCGCGCGGAAAATTCATCACCTTTGAGGGCGGCGAGGGGACCGGGAAATCGACCCAGTCGGTGACCCTGACCGAGCGGCTGATCGCGTCAGGCCGTCCGGCGCTGCGGACCCGTGAGCCCGGCGGCTCGGTGGGCGCGGACGAGTTGCGCAAGCTGTTGCTGGACGGCGGGGTCGATCGCTGGTCGCCGCTCAGCGAGACCCTGATGATGAACGCCGCGCGGCGAGACCACCTCGAGCGAACCATTGTCCCCGGTCTAGAGGCCGGAACCTGGGTCGTCTGTGACCGCTTCGCCGACTCGACCCGCGCCTACCAGGGCGCCGGCGGCGGCGTCTCGCCGGCGTTCATCGCAGCGGTGGAACGCGAGGTGGTCGGCGACAACCGGCCTGACCTGACGCTCGTGTTCGATCTGCCGCCGGAGCAGGGTCTTGAGCGGGCGTTTGGCCGCGACATGTTCTCGGAGGTCCGGTTCGAGTCCAAGGGCCTCGATTTCCACAATCGCCTCAGGGCCGCCTATCTGGCCATCGCCCGGGCCGAACCCGAGCGGTGCGTGCTGATCGACGCGTCCGGCGACCGGGAGACCGTTGCGGCGCTGGTCTGGGCCGCCGTCATGGATCGGCTGGGCGAATGAGCGAGGAGCCCGTCCACCCGCGAGACGCCTTTGCCCTGGAGGGTGCGGAGGTCCAGGAGCAGGCGTTTCTCGACGCTCTGGCGCGCGGCAGGCTGCATCACGCCTGGCTTCTGACCGGGCCGGAAGGCGTCGGCAAGGCAACCTTCGCCTTCCGCGCCGCCCGGCGGCTGCTGGGCGCCACGCCCGACCCGGCCAATGGCCTGCTGGGGTCGCTGGGGTCAGATCCGGTGGTGCGACAGGTGTCCGCCCGATCCCATCCGGACCTGATGGTGCTCGAACGGGCCGGCGAGGACGGCAAGCTGCGCAAGGTCATTCCCGTCGATGACGCGCGTCGCCTGCCGGAGTTCTTCTCCCAGACGCCGGCCATCTCGCCCTATCGTGTGGCGATCATCGATGCCGCCGACGATCTGAACCCCAATTCCGCCAACGCCATTCTCAAGACGCTGGAGGAGCCGCCGCCGCGGGGTGTGATCTTCCTGGTCAGCCATGCGCCCGGACGGCTTCTGCCGACGATCCGCTCGCGCTGCCGTCGCCTGGCCTTCACCGCGCCGGGCGAGGCAATGGCGGCCGACTTTCTGACGGCCCGCACCGACCTGACTGCGGAACAGGCGGCCCGGCTCGCGAAGATGGCCGGCGGCGCGCCGGGTCTCGCGCTTCGGCTGGCGGCGGCGGACGCCCTCGGCGCGGACGACGCGGCGCACGAGATCCTGCGCAATCTTCCCCGCCTCGATGAAGGCGCGCTGATGATCCTCGCCGACAGTTTCCGCGGACCTGAAGGGCAGGGGCGTTTCGACCTGCTGTTTGACCGCCTCGGCGCCCAGATCCAGGCGATGGCCGTCGGCCAGGCGATGGCCGGGGTAGGCGAGGGGCTCGACCGCTGGGTCCAGGCCTGGGACCGCCTGCGCGTCCTGCCGGACCAGACAGAGGGGCTGAATCTGGATCGCGCGGACGCCTTCTGGACGGCCGTGCGTGAACTGCGCATCGCAGCGACGGCGGCCTGAATGCTCATCGACAGCCACGTCAACCTGCACGCCCCGCAGTTCGCCGACGACCGGCAGGCCGTGATCGACCGGGCCCGCGAGGCCGGCATCGGGCTGATGGTCAACATCAGCGACAAGGTCTCGACGTTCGAGACGACCTACGCCATCGCCGAGGCCAACGCCGACATCTGGGCCACCGTGGGTACGCATCCGCACGAAGCGAAGGAAAATCCGTCGCTTAAGGCGGGTGACCTCCTCCGCCTGGCCGATCGGCCGCGGGTCGTCGGGATCGGGGAATGCGGCCTCGATTTCCACTACGACCTGAGCCCGCGCGATATCCAGGCCGCCGTCTTCCGCCAGCATGCCATCGCCGCCCGCGAAACCGGCCTGCCGCTGGTGGTGCACACCCGCGAAGCGGACGACGTCATGGGCGACATCCTGGAGGAAGAGTACGCCGCCGGGCCGTTCCGGCTGCTGATGCACTGCTACACCAGCGGCCCGGAGCTGGCGCGGCGGGCGGCAGCCCTGGGCGCCTGGTTCTCCGTCAGCGGCATCGCGACCTTCAAGGCCGCCCAGGATGTGCGCGACATCATCGCCGACATGCCGGCGGACAGGATCATCGTCGAGACCGACTGTCCCTATCTCGCGCCCGTCCCCATGCGTGGCCGCCGCAATGAACCCGCCTTCCTCCCGCATGTGCTTGCAAAGCTTGCGGAAATCCGGGGCTGGACCGTAGCCGAAGCCGAGCAGCGGACCGAAGACGCCTTCTTCGCGCTGTTCGACCGGATTCCGCGGCCGTGAGCGGCGTCCTTGAAGTCACGATCCTCGGCAGCGGCTCGTCCGGCGGGGTTCCGCGGGCCGATGGCGACTGGGGCGCCTGTGATCCCGCCGAGGCGAAGAACCGTCGGCGTCGCTGCTCCCTGCTCGTCCGCCGCAAGGGGGAGGGGGCGCAGACCACCGTTCTGGTGGATACCTCGCCCGACCTGCGGGAACAGGCGATCGCCGCCGAAATCCGCCGCATCGACGCGGTGCTGTTCACCCACGACCACGCCGACCAGGTGCATGGCATCGACGATCTGCGGGCCTTCTTCCTGCGGCAGCGGGCGCGGATTCCGGCCTGGATGGATGAGGCGACCCGCGAGGTGCTCGAGAAGCGGTTCAGCTATATCTTTGAGAATACCGGAGGTTATCCAGCAATTCTGAGCTCGCAGGCACTGCCGCCTTACGGTCAGCCGTTCGAGATCAACGGCCCGTCGGGCGCGATCCCGGTGAACACCTTTGATCAGGAGCACGGCCATATCCGCTGCGTCGGCTACCGCTTTGGGCCGGTGGCGTATTCGCCGGACGTCAATGGGCTGCCGGAAGACGCGTTCGAGGCGCTCGCGGGCGTAGACACCTGGATCGTCGACGCGCTGCGCTACACACCGCATCCGACACATGCGCATCTGGAGCGAACGCTCGAATGGATCGCCCGCGTGAAGCCGCGCCGCGCGATATTGACGAACCTGCATATCGATATGGATTACAGCACGTTGTTGGCGACTCTTCCGGAAAGCGTTGAGCCGGCGTTCGATGGCCAGACGCTGGAAGTCCCGGTCGACGGCCGTAGCTGAGCCCGCAAGCGGGCCATTATTGCTGATAATATTCCTTAGGCGCATCATGGGCCCGGGCGTTTCGGCGCGGCAACGTGATCATGCAGCAGCTTCACAGGCGCCCCCGTGCGACCTATCTTCCAGCCAGAGGGACATCTGAGTTCGGAGTCGACCCATGCGACTGGCAACCTTTCTGACCACCACTCTTGTGGCGTCGGCGGCCGCTTTCGCGGTCCAGGCCGCACCGCTCGGCCCGGTGGCAGACATCAACATCTCCATCGGCCCAAAGCTGCAGGACCAGGCGGATGTCTATGGTCAGCGCGACCTGGACTATCTGGTCGCAGACCTTCGAAAATCGGTTGAGACGGCCCTGGCCCGGACCGGCGCCCTGTCGCCGAACGGCGGCACTCTGGACCTGGTGATCGAGGACGCGGTGCCCAATCGCCCCACGATGCGTCAGATGAGCGTCAAGCCTAGCCTGTCGTACGAGAGCTTCGGCATCGGCGGCGCCCAGATCGGCGGCGTGCTGACCACGGTCGACGGCCAGAAGATCCCGGTCGGCTATCGCTGGTACGAGACCGACATCCGCTGGTCGACGGCCGCCGGCACCTGGATGGACGCCCAGAATACCTTCGACCGGTTCTCCCGGCGACTGGCCAAGGGCGAAGCTCTCGCCGAACGCCAGGACTGACCCAGCTTTCGCTTGCGTCGTCGCCGTTCGCGGGCTCTAGATCGCGTGAACGGCGACCTCAGAACGCCGACCCCGACTAGCGAGGCGACATGGCCGGCGGCCGACGATCTTTCCTGACGCTCGCGGCGTTTGCCGCCCCGTGCCTTCCCCTGGCGGCCTTCGGTCTGCCGCTGGTGATCACCCTTCCCCACTACTATTCCGAAACGCTCGGCGTGAGCCTGTCGGCAGTCAGCCTGGCCTTTGTGCTCGTTCGACTGATCGATATCGGCTTCGACCCTGTCTTCGGCGCCATCCTCGACAGGACCCGCTGGTCATTCGGCCGCTTCAAGGGTTGGCTGGCGATCAGCATTCCGGTGCTGATGCTGGCCATCTACATGCTGTTCATGGCCAAGCCCGGGGTCGGAGCCGGCTATCTCTGGTTCTGGTTGATCGTTGTCTACTTCGGGCTGTCGATCGCCACGCTGGCCCATACGTCCTGGGCGTCCAAGCTGACCACCGAGTATCATGAACGCTCCCGGATCTATGCCTTCTGGCAGACCGGAAACGTCGTCGGGATGATCATGATCCTGACCCTCCCCCTGCTGCTCAACTGGGTGGGGCTGGGCGACAACGAGACCGAAATCATCAGTGGCCAGGGCTGGTTCATTGTCGCCCTGCTCCCGCTCATGGCCCTGCTGGCTCTCTGGCGCGTGCCCGAGCCGCCGGTGGTCGAGGACGCGAATCCCGAGAAGGCTTCACTCAAGGACTATTTCCGGCTGATCGCCCGTCCGACGGTGGTTCGCATTCTGGCCGCCGACCTGTTGACCGGTCTGGCGCCGGGCATCGCCGGCACCCTGTTCTTCTTCTTCTTTATCCGGGTGAAGGCTTTCACGTTCCTGGAATCCTCGACCCTGCTCCTGTTCTATTTCATGGCTGCGGTGTTCGGCGGCTTCATCTGGACGATGCTCGCCAAGCGTGTCGGCAAGGCCAGGGCCCTGATCGCGGCCTGTATCACCTACGCGGTCGTCCAGTTCGCCGTGGTCACCTTGCCGGCCGGCAACTTCTGGCTCGCGGTTCCCTTCCTGATCGCCGCCGGCATCCCCTACTCCGCAGGCGCACTCCTGCTGCGCTCCATGCTGGCTGACTACGGCGACGAAGAGCGGCTTGCCTCCGGCAAGGACCGGACGGGCTTGCTCTACGCGATCCTGACCGGCACCGTGAAGGTGGGCTCCGCCCTTGCGGTGTGCAGCCTGTTCCTGCTCGACGGACTGGGCTTCGACGCCGCCAACGCGGCAAACAGCACGCCGCTCTCGATGCAGGGCCTGCAGGCGCTCTATGCGTTCGCGCCAGGCATCGTCGGCCTGCTCGCGGCGGCGACGATGATCGGCTATCCCCTGACCGAAGAGAAACATGCCGAGATTCTGCGCCAGCTCGGCGTCAAGGACGGCATGCAGCCCCCTCCGGTCCCCGAGGACGTCGCCGTTGTCCAGCCCATCGCAAACACCGTCGCAGACTGACGCCGACCACCCGATCTTCCGACTCGTGGAGATCATGGACCGGCTGCGCGACCCCGCGGGCGGCTGCGCCTGGGATCTGGAACAGTCGTTCGCGACCATCGCCCCCTATACGGTCGAGGAGGCCTATGAGGTCGCCGACGCCATCGAGCGCAACGATCTGAAGGACCTGAAGGAGGAGCTGGGCGACCTGCTGTTCCAGGTCGTGTTCCACGCCCGCATGGCCAGCGAGCAGAAGGCGTTCGATTTCGCCGACGTCGCCGCCGCCATCTCCGACAAGATGATCCGCCGCCACCCGCACGTATTCGGTGACGAGGCCTACCGGTCCTCCGGCGAACAGACCCTCGCCTGGGAGGTCATCAAGCAGCAGGAGCGGACGGCCAAGGCCAAGGGTGGCGTGCTGGACGACGTTCCGGTCGGCCTGCCCGCCCTCACCCGCGCGGTGAAGCTGTCGAAGCGCGCCGCGCGCGTCGGCTTCGTCTGGCCCTCGATCCACGAGGTGCTCGACAAGCTCGATGAGGAAGTCGCCGAGTTGAAGGCCGAGATCGCCGGCGGCGACAGGGACCGGCTTCGGGCAGAGCTGGGCGACGTGCTTTTCGTGCTGGCCAACATTGCCCGCACTCTGGACATCGAGCCCGAGGACGCCCTGCGCGCGACCAACGCCAAGTTTGTCAGGCGTTTCGGCTATGTGGAGACGGTCCTGGCCGAGCGCGGAAAGACACCCGCGATGTCCGACCTGGCCGAGATGGACGCGCTCTGGGACGAGGCGAAGGCGGCGGAGCGGGCCTGACGGGTCAGGACCCGGGCGACGCGAGGCGCTCGATCTCCGGTACAATCACGCCGGTCCACGCCGCGCTCGTCGGGTCGATCAGTTCGAAATGGCCGGCGTTCGGGATCGTGACTTCCCTCGCCTTCCAGGCGTTCGCGAACGGCGGTCCGAACGTCGGCGGGACGATGGGATCCAGTGCGCCCGAGATCACCACGACGGGCGCCATCGGCTTCGGCAGACGGGCCGGCGAGGTGTCGGCATAGACGTCCTGCCCTCCGCGCGACGACGCCGAGACCAGATCATCAATCGTCTGCGGGCCGCCGCAGCGGTCCGGACCCGTTGCCCGGAAGGCCTCCAGATCATTGATGCCGGCCAGGCTGACGACGCCCGTCACGGGCAGCGGGTCAGCCGTCCACATCGGGCTGGAGCGCGGAAGGCCGCTACGCGCTGCGGCCCAGCTGACCAGGTGCCCGCCGGCCGAGTGACCCGCCAGAACAACACGCGTCAGATCCAGGCCACGCGGGCCCGCGATGACGCGCAGATGGTCCAGCCCGGCAGCGACATCCGTGAAGGTCCCGGGCCAGGCGCCGCCCGGATGGCCGATCCGCCGATACTCGAGGTTCCAGACCGCATAGCCGCGCGCCTTCAGGTCGGCGGCCAGATAGTCCATCAGCTCCGTGCCCGGCAGGTCCGCCTGCCAGCAGCCGCCGTGGATCAGCACGACGACCGGAAAAGGCCCCTGCCCTGCCGGCAGCCAGAGCTCGCCGAACTGCAGCGGATCGGCGCCATAGGAAATGCGGGCGTCCGCCTGCGCTCGCGGGCGCGCCAGAAGATCGCTGAAGCTGATCGGATCAGCCGCCAGGGCGGAGGGTGCGGTCGGGGCAGTCATCAACAGCAGGATAGCCGCCAGCGCCGCGCGTTTCACCCCACGGCCTCCGAGACGGCCGCCTCCGGGAACATGCGCTCGAACCGGCCCAGCGCCTGGCCGTCGAGCCGCACGCGCAGGCGAAGATCACCGTCCACGCCATCGTGCCGTCCGACAACGCGACCATGCCGATAGAGCCAGGCCAGCGCCTCGCCGGAACTGGCGCTGAGCTGGACGTCGATCTCGGGCGTTTCGTCGACCAGACTGGCCAGACGGTTGAGCAGGGCCTCGCAGCCCTCGCCGGTGATCGAGGAGACCAGCATGCCGCCCGTTCGTCGCGCGGCGCCCTCGGCCTCGTCGCGCTCGTCGGCGGTCAGCAGATCGGCCTTGTTCCAGATCTCGATGATCTTGCGATCGGAGTCCTTCGTCACGCCGAGCTCGGTCAGAACCGTCTCGACGTCACGCTTCTGGGCCTGGGTGTCAGGATTGGCGATGTCACGAACATGCAGGATCACGTCGGCTTCCTGCACCTCCTCGAGGGTGGCGCGGAACGACTCGATCAGCTCGTGCGGCAGATCGGAGATGAAGCCCACGGTGTCCGACAGGATCGCCGGTCGCCCGCCCGGCAGCTTCACGTTGCGCAGGGTCGGGTCCAGGGTGGCGAACAGCATGTCCTTGGCCAGCACGCCGCCCGCGGTGATCTTGTTGAACAGCGTCGACTTGCCGGCGTTGGTGTAGCCGACCAGGGCGATGGTCGGGTACGGTACCTTCTTGCGCTGGGACCGGTGCAGGGCGCGCGTACGCCGCACCTCGACCAGGTCCTTCTTCATCTTGATGATGCGGTCGGCGATCTGGCGGCGATCGAGCTCGATCTGGGTTTCGCCGGGGCCGCCAGTATTGCCGGTGCCACCGCGCTGCCGCTCCAGGTGGGTCCAGGTGCGGACGAGGCGGGATTTCTCGTACTCCAGCCGGGCCAGCTCGACCTGCAGCACGCCTTCCTTGGTGCGCGCGCGCCGGCCGAAGATTTCCAGGATCACGCCGCTGCGGTCGACGACCTTGACGTTCCAGGCCTTCTCGAGATTGCGCTGCTGGACCGGCGTGAGGGAGTCGTCGACCACCGCGACGTCGATCTCCTCGACCTCGCAGAGCAGGCGCAGTTCCTCGACCTTACCCTTGCCGAAAAGGGTCGCGGGGGTCCGTTCGCGCAGCGGCACGATGCGGGACTCGACGACGTCGAGGTCCAGCGCCAGGGCGAGCCCGGTCGCTTCCTCAAGCCTGGCCTGGGGATCGCGTGCGTTGGCCAGCTGGGACCGGACAGGGTGAAGAACCAGCGCCCGAAGGACGGGGTCTTCGTGATCTATGTGTTGGGTCAATCGTCTTGGTCGGAGGGCTCGTACAGCTGAACAGGCTGCGCGGGCATGATTGTGGAGATGGCGTGCTTGTACACCAGTTGCGACTGGCCGTCGCGGCGCAGCAGCACGCAGAAGTTATCGAACCAGCTGACCACGCCCTGCAGCTTGACGCCGTTCACGAGGAAGATGGTCAGCGGGGTCTTTGATTTGCGGACGCTGTTGAGAAAGGTGTCCTGCAGATTCTGTTTCTTGTCGGTCACGGGGATTCCCCTCTTGTTGGCCGGAAGGCAGAAGGCCCTCCACACACATAAGTCGATCTAGGCCCGGCCCGGAGCCGACCGCAACCTCTCGCGGTGTCGCGAGGGTCAACTGGTCGAAGCCTGGGCGTTCTGGATATAGAGCGCCCGCAGGCGTTGCGCCACCGGCCCGGGCTTGCCCGTTCCGATCGGCGCGCCGTCGATGGCCACCACCGGCAGGATCAGCGCCCCGGCGCCGGTGATGAAGGCCTCCCGGGCGTTGCGGGCTTCATCCGGCGTGAAGGCGCGCTCGTCGAGGCGGATGTTCACCTCGTCCAGCAGGCTCATGACGCTCATGCGGGTCACGCCACGCAGGATGTTGGCGGTTGTGTCGCGCGTGCGCAGGACGCCCTCGGCATCGACGATCCAGGCGTTGCTCGAGGCGCCCTCGGTCACCAGGCCGTCGGCGTCAACGAACCAGGCCTCCGCGGCGCCCTGGTCGCGGGCGGCGGTCTTGGCCATGGCGTTGGGCAGCAGGCCGATGGTCTTGATGTCGCAGCGACCCCAGCGGTTCTCCGGGGTGGTGATGACCGACACCCCCTTGGCCGCCCTCGCCTCTGCTGCCGCCGCGTCGATGGACTTGGCCGTGATCACGACGGCCGGCGTCGGCGCCGGGATCGGAAAAGCGTGATCACGACGCGCCACGCCGCGCGTGACCTGCAGATACAGCAGCCCGTGCTTGACGCGGTTGCGGCGAACCGCCTCGCGCAGCACCAGCTCCAGCGCCTTGCGGCTCATCGGCGCCGCAATGCCCATTTCGCCCAGACTGCGTTCCAGGCGCTGGAAATGACCCTCGGAGTCCGCCAGCCGACCGTTAAAGATCGCCCAGACCTCGTAGATGCCGTCGGCCAGCTGGTAGCCGCGATCCTCGATATGGACCGCCGCCTCCCCATGGCGGACAAACCGGCCGTTCACGTAAGCCCAGCGCGACATCAGTCCTCGACCTCCTCGACGCCGCGGGCGCCGGCAAGGCCCAGCGACTTGAGCTTGCGATGCAGCGCCGACCGCTCCATGCCGATGAAGGCGGCGGTGCGCGAGATGTTGCCGCCAAACCGCAGGATCTGGGCGTTCAAATACTCGCGTTCGAACAGCTCCCGGGCCTCGCGCAGCGGCAGGGCGATGATCTTCTCCGTGCCGATCGCGCCGCTCTGCGAGGCGCTCGGCGTTTCCGAGGGCAGCATCTCGGCGGTGATCGGCTCGTTGGGATCCCCCGACGCAAGGATCATCAGGCGCTCGACGTTGTTGCGCAGCTGGCGAACGTTACCCGGCCAGTCGTGGACCTGAAGGGTGGCGATCGCATCCTCGCCCAGCCTGCGTCGCGGCAGGCCGGTGGCTTCGGCGATCCGCTCGATGAAGTAGTTGACCATCTCCGGCACATCGTCCCGGCGTTCAGCCAGGCCCGGCACGCGGATGGGCACGACATTGAGGCGGTGGAACAGGTCCTCGCGGAACCGGCCCGCCGAGATTTCCTCCCGCAGGTCGCGGGAACTTGACGAGATCACCCGCACATCGACCTGCACATCGGCGTCGCCGCCCACCCGCCGGAAGCGCTGCTCGACCAGAACCCGCAGGATCCGGCTCTGGGTCTCGCGCGGCATGTCGGCCACTTCGTCGAGGTAGAGGGTGCCGCTGTGGGCCCGCTCGAACACCCCGATCTTGCCTGGCTTGCTGCCCTCGCCCTCAAGGCCGAAGAGTTCCAGGTCCATCCGCTCGGGCGCCATCCCGGCCGCGCTGATGGCGACGAACTCGCCCTTGGCGCGCGGACTGGCCGCATGGATCATCCGGGCGACCAGCTCCTTGCCCGATCCGGCCGGGCCGGCGATCAGCACCCGGCTGTTGGCCGGCGCGACCTTGGCGATCAGCTGGCGCAACTGCTGGGCGGCCAGCGACCGGCCGATCAGCCCGTCGGGCGCCAGGGACTGGGTCCTCAGACGGCGGTTCTCGCGGCGCAGGCTGGCCGACTCGATCGCCCGCTCGACCATCAGCAGAAGCCGGTCGGACTTGAACGGCTTTTCGAGGAACTCGTAGGCCCCTCGCTTGATCGCGCTGACCGCGGTCTCGATGTTGCCGTGGCCGCTGATCATGATGACCGGCAGATCGGCGTCGAGCGCCTTGACCAGGTCGAGCAGTTCCAGCCCGTCCATCCCGCCGCCCTGCATCCAGATGTCGAGGACCACCAGGGTCGGCTTGCGGGCGCGGATTGCCAGCAGGGCCTGTTCCGAGTCGGCTGCGGTTCGCACGGCATAGCCTTCATCAGTCAGAATGCCGGAGACGAGTTCGCGGATATCCGCCTCGTCGTCGACGACCAGAACATCAGCCGCCATGGGCCGCCTCCATCTTTGCAGGCGCGGCCGTCAATCGCGCGTTCGGGAAATTCAGGGTGACCCGGGCTCCGGGCGGGGTGCTGGCGTCCCCCAATGCCAGCTCGCCGCCGTGATCCTCGAGGATGCGTTTGACGATCGCGAGACCCAGGCCCGTGCCCTTCTCGCGTGTCGTCACATAGGGTTCGGTCAGCCGGTCGCGATCGCGCGCCGGCAGGCCCACACCGTTGTCTTCGATGACAAAGCAGAGCGCCTGGCCATCCTCGATCAGCGCGGCCGAGATACGCCCCTCTTTCGGCGCAAGCCCTCGGGCGGATACCGCTTCGGCGGCGTTCTTGAGGATATTCGCCAGCGCCTGGCCGACCATTCGCTCGTCGCACAGCAGACTGACGCCCTCCGGGGGCTCGACCATGTCGACCGTCAACTCGGGGCTGGCCACCCGCTGGGCGAAGACCGCCTGCCGCAGCAGTTCCGACGGATCGTGCCGCGCGAACCGCGGGGTCGGCATCCGAGCAAAGGCCGAGAACTCGTCGACCATTCGGCCGATATCGCCGACCTGACGGATGATGGTTTCGGTGCAACGGTCGAAAGTCTCGACATCGGAGGTGATTTCCGCGCGATACTTCCGCTTGATGCGTTCCGCCGAGAGCTGGATCGGGGTCAGGGGATTCTTGATCTCGTGGGCGATGCGTCGGGCGACGTCCTTCCAGGCGGCGTTCCGCTGGGCGGTGATCAGGCGGGTGATGTCGTCGAACGTCAGGACCACCCCGTCGGTTGCGCCGCTTGCCCGCACGCGAAGACGACGGGTGTCTCCGGCGCGAACGATGTCGACCTCATCCTCGGCCTCTCCACCGATCTCGACGGCGCGCTGGGCGACCGGCAGGAGTTCAGGCGCGATATCGGCCAGCGCCAGGCCGTTCATGCCATCAGGGTCCACGCCGAGCAGCTGCGCGGCCTGGCGGTTGGAGGCGGACAGCCGGCCCGCCGCATCCAGACCGATGACCCCTGCACTGACGCCAAGCAACACCGTCTCGATGAACTGGCGCCGGGATTCCGCATCGAGGCTGGCCGTTCGGAGCGCGACTTGCTGGACCTGAAGATCATGCGTCATACTATTGAAAGCACGCGATAATACGGCCATTTCTTCAGGTTGATCCGCTGTATCGACGCGGGCGTTCAGATCCCCGGTCGCAACGCGTCCCGCCGCCTGAACAAGACGGGCGACCGGGGCGGCGATGGAGTTGGCGGCAGCAATGGCCAGCCAGGCGGCGCCGACCAGAACCAGCAGCGCCGTTTCGATGTAGGTCAGCAGAAACGCGCCCTTGATCCGCTCCCGGTTGTTGGCCGCCTCGCGCAGGGCGACCAGCGCGCCTTCGGCATCGCGCAGTTGGCTGATGATGCCGGTCCCGACTGGCCGCACCACATAGAGGTAGGCGTCGGAATAGGACGACAGCCGGGACAGTCCGCGGATGACGTCCTCGGACTCGAAGTTCTCCGCCGAGATCAGACCCTCGTCGGCCACGCCGAAGCTGGAGGGCGGCGGGGCGACGAAGGCCGGGGCGTTGGGCTTTTCCACCCGCGCCAGAATGCGGCCATCGTGATCCAGCACATAGGCGGCGACAAATGTGCTCGAGGACACCTGCCCCAGGTAATGGCTGTAGGCGACCGGTGCGCTGCCCAGCGCGCGGGCGGCGTCGTTCAGGTCGACGGCGACGAGGTTGACGTTCTCCTCCAGGATCCGGTTCTGCTCCTTGACCACGGAACGGGCTGTCTCCGCGGAATTCTCGACGAGGGTGCTGATCTTGTCGCCGAACCAGGTCTCGACCCCGGTCAGCACGAAGCCGCCGAAGAAGATGGCCACGATGATCGCCGGCGCGACCGCGGCCAGACCGAACAGTCCCATGAAGCGCAGATGCAGGCGTGCGCCGGCGTCGACATTCCGGTTCCGCAGCAGGCTGTAGACCCGCAGACCGACCAGGAACGCCAGGCCCAGGATCAGGATCAGATTGAGGCCCAGAATGACCAGCATGGCCGTGACCGCCGGCCCGATCGGTCCTGCGGCGGGCGGGCTGGACACCAGCAGCGCCCCGGTAGTGGTCAGCAGGGCGGCGACCGCATAGCCGCCGCCAACCACGTAGCGAGACTCAAGGGCCCGCCGCCAGGTCGGGAGCGGCGCGTCGCCGCTCGACACGGACTTTGACGCAGTCAAACTCATACCCGCAGCCTAGGGCCAGCTGCGCTCAAATTGCAACAGCCTTGTTGCTGTCACGAGACAGGCGGGGTGGTTCAGCGCTTGCCGCGGGCCATCTCGACGCCGAGATCCTGGATCTTCTTGCGCAGGGTGTTGCGGTTCAGACCGAGAATCTCGGCTGCGCGAACCTGGTTGCCGCGCGTCGCCGCCAGGGTCAGCTGGATCAGCGGCCTCTCGACCTCTTCCAGCACGCGGTCGTACAGCCCCGCCGCCGGCACACCATCGGGCTGGTCAGCGAAATGGCTGGCCAGGTGACGTTCGACCAGCTGGGACAGCGTCAGGGGGCCGCCCTCCCCGACCACCGGGGCCGGGTCCTGGAGTTCGCGCTCGATGATCCGCGCCGTGATCTGGTCTTCGCCGTAGAGGGCGCAGACGCGGCGCACGAGATTTTCCAGCTCGCGCACATTGCCCGGCCAGTCGTGGGTCTTCATCCGCTCCAGCGCCGACTGGTCGATGGTCTTGGACGGCAGACCTTCACGGGCAGCGCGCAACAGGAAGGAGCGGGCGAGATCGGGAATGTCCTCGACCCGGTCCCGCAGCGGCGGCAGGCGGACGGGCGCCTCGTTCAGGCGGAAGAACAGATCCTCGCGGAACAGGCCCTGCTGGATCAGGCCACGCAAGTCGCGATTGGTGGCGGCGATGATCCTCACGTTCGGCGCCCGGCCGGTGCGCGGATTGATCGCCGGTTCGGCGCCGTCGATGACGCGCAACAGTCGGCTCTGGGCGTCGAGCGGCATGTCGCCGATCTCGTCGAGGAACAGCGTGCCGGCGTCGGCCTCGACCAGCTTGCCCAGATCGCCTTCGCCGCGTCCGAACAGCTCGGTTTCGACGCGCTCGCGCGGCACGGCCGCCAGGTTGATGACCACGAACTTGCCGTCACGGCGACGCCCCAGATCGTGCAGCGCGCGGGCGACGAGCTCCTTGCCGGTGCCGGATTCGCCCAGGATGAGCACCTTCAGGTCCGCGCCGACCAACCGCGCGACGGTGCGATAGACCTCCTGCATCGGCGCCGATCGGCCGATCAGCGGCAGCCGCTCGTCCTTCATCGCCCGGGCCTGGGCCTTCGCCGCCTCGCTGTCCGTCGGCCGCGACAGGGCGCGACGGGCGGCGGCGGTGACGTCGTCGAGGTCGAACGGCTTGGAGAGGTATTCGAACGCCCCGGCGTCGGCGGCATTGACCGCTGTCAGCAGGGTGTTCTGCGCGCTCATCACGATGATCGGCAGCTTGGGGCGTTCCTTGCGGATCTTGGGCAGGACGTTGAACACATTCTCGTCCGGCATCATCACGTCGGTGAGGATCAGGTCGCCCTCGCCTTCCTGGACCCATTTCAGCAGGGTCGCGGCATTGCCGGTGGCCCGCACCTGATAGCCGAGGCGCGTGAAGGCCTGACTCAGGACAAGACGCACCGAACTGTCGTCGTCGGCGATGAGGATCTTCTTGGTGGCGGGGTTCATTCTGGGGTCCCGGAGGGAGCCACGGGCAGCAGGACGCGGAAAACCGTCCTGCCGGGCTCGGACTCGAAATCGATGAGGCCGCCGTGACCGGCAACCAGCTTGGCGACGAGGGCCAGGCCGAGGCCGGCGCCGAAGGTCTTGGAAGTGACAAAGGGCTGGAACAGATGATCGCGCATCAGCGGCGACACGCCCGGCCCGTTGTCCTGGATGCGCACCTCGAGCGGCGCGCCCTTGAGGAGCTTGCCGTCCGCACCGCGGACCTTCACACCGGGCCGCCAGGCGGTCGACATGATGATTTCCCCGTCGCCGTCGCCGCGCATGTGGGCGGCCTCGGCGGCGTTCTTGACCAGGTTGAGGAAGATCTGGATCAGCAGGTCTTCATCGCCCCAGGTCGGCGGCAGCGACGGGTCGTAGCGTTCCTTGAGCCGCAGGTCCTCGGCCGCGCCATTGGCGACCAGCGCCCGGACACGGTCGAGCACGCTGTGGATGTTGACGGCCTCGCGCTCTGGCGGCGCGTCATCGGAGAAGGCCTCCATCCGGTCGACAAGCCTGCGGATCCGCTCGGTCTCGTCGACGATCAGCTGGGCCAGCGGCTGGTCCTCAGCGGCTGCGCCGGTCTTGAGCAACTGCGCTGCGCCGCGAATGCCGGCGAGCGGGTTCTTGATCTCGTGGGCCAGCATGCGACCGAGGCCGACGACCGAACGCAGGCCGGCGGGGTCAGCGGCTCGGTCCGCCCCGAGGGCGCCGCGCACATGCAGGGTCAGCAGCACCGCGCCGTCCGGCAGCGGCGAGGCGGCGACATCGGCCTCGAAGCCCGGATGCCCGAACAGGGCGATGTCCACACCGTGCTCACGCACCCGCACGCCCTCGTCCACCGCCCGCGTCAGCAACGCCATCAACGGTGATGTCGCCGGCAACACGCCGCTGATCCGACCGCGTGACAGCAGACCCAGTCCCTGGCCGAACAAGGCCTCGGCGGCCTCGTTGGCGGCGGCCAGCGCGCCGTCCGCGCCGATCAGCAGGGCCGGCTCCGGGCTAAGGTCAAAGGCGGCGGCCTTGAGCGCATTGCCGGTCGTCCCGCTCATATGCGACAGGCGACTGGTCATGCCGCGAGCCTCCCGGGCTCACCCGACCAGAGCGCGACGAGCGCGGCCTCGACCGCGGCCGGGTCGTCGAGACGACACAGCCTGGCCCTCGCCTCGCGACGCGCCTCGGCAGCGGCCGGCGCAGGCGCGTTTTCGACGTAGGCGGCCAGATGCTTGCGGAACATCCGCAGGCCCAGCCGCTCGCCGTAGAAGGCCAGACTGTCGCGGAAATGGTCGAGCACGATCTCCAGGCGCTCGGCCAGCGGCGGCTCGGCGTCAGTCGCGCCCTGCAGCTGCGCCTCGATGGCGCGGGCGATCCACGGCCGGCCCAGCACGCCGCGACCGACCATCACGCCATCGGCGCCGGACTGTTCCAGGGCCCTGGCCGCACTGGCGCCGTCGACAATGTCGCCGTTGACGATGACCGGCAGGCTCACCGCGTCCTTCACCGCCCGAACCGCGCGCCAGTCGGCGGCGCCCTTGTAGAACTGGCACCGGGTCCGGCCGTGGACGGTCAGCGCCTTCGCCCCGACCGCCTCGGCCCTGCGGGCGAACTCCGGCGCGTTTCGCGTGGCGTCATCCCAGCCCAGCCGCATCTTCACGGTGATCGGAACATCCACGGCCTCGACCGCGGCGGCGACGAGTGACTCGGCCAGGTCGAGATCCCGCATAAGCGCCGACCCTGACTGGATGCCTGTCACCTCGCGCGCCGGACAGCCAAAGTTCAGGTCGATGACATGGGCGCCCGCCGCTTGCGCAAGCCGCGCGCCTTCCGCGATCCACCGGGCCTCGCGGCCGACCAGCTGGACAACCATCAGCGGATGGCCGTCGCCGATTGCGGCGCGGCGCACCACATCAGGCCGGGCGCGCGCAAACTCGGCGCAGGCGACCATCTCCGTCGCGGCATAGGCCGCGCCCAGCCGCCCTGCGGCCTTGCGGAAAGGAAGGTCGGAAATCCCCGTCATCGGCGCGATCCACACGCGCCCGGGCACTTCCACGTCTCCGATTGCGAGCATTTTGCTCATTCTATAATCACCCCGAACGCTGTCTTTTTAGGCATATTGTGCGGTGCAGTAAAGGTTGGAACTGACGCAGCCTCGCCCTAGACAGGGTGCATGAGTTTTTCAGCCGTCATCGTCGCCGCCGGCGGCGGAACCCGCGCCGGTCCGGGCCTCGCCAAACAGTGGCGCGCCGTCGCCGGCAAGCCGGTGCTACGATGGTCCGTCGAAGCCCTGCTGGCCGCCGGCGCGCGGGAGATGGTCATCGTCGTCAGCGAGGGCGGCGAGCCGCTGGCGGCGGACACCCTGTCAGGACTGACAGGCTGGCGCACGGTGCGTGGCGGCGCCACCCGCGCCCTGTCCGTCCAGGCAGGTCTCAAGACAATCACCGGCCCCGCCGACGAGCCCGTGCTGGTGCATGACGCGGCCCGCCCGTTCGTCACGGCCGCGCACGTGCGTAGCCTGCTGGTCGCCCTGATCGACTCGGATGGAGCCATCCCCGCCCTGCCCGTCGCGGACACCCTCAAGCGCGATGGCCCGGCGGGCCTGACCACGACGCCGCGCGAGGGTCTCTGGCGCGCCCAGACGCCGCAGGCGTTCCGGCGTGATCGCCTGCTGGCCGCCTACGCGGGCTGGACCGGCGGCGAGCCCACCGACGACGCCCAGGTCATCGAGGCGCACGGCGGTCGTGTCGCCCTGGCGGCCGGCGACCCGCGCCTGCTGAAACTGACCTTCCCGGAGGACTTCGACATGGCCGAACGGCTGGCGGGCGGGGCCCGCGACATCCGGATGGGTCAGGGTTTCGACGCCCACCGCTGGGGGCCTGGCGACGCCGTCTGGCTCTGTGGCGTGCGTATCGACCATGACCAGACCCTGGTCGGCCATTCCGACGCCGACGCCGGCCTGCACGCCCTGACCGACGCCCTGCTGGGCGCCATCGGCGAGGGCGACATCGGCGACCACTTCCCGCCGACCGATCCGAAATGGAAGGGGGCCTCCTCGGACCTGTTCCTGCAGCACGCAGCCTCGCTCATCACGGCGAAGGGCGGGCGGATCATCAATGTCGACGTGACCCTTATCTGCGAGCGGCCGAAGATCAAACCGCACCGCCAGGCGATGCGCGAGCGACTGGCGGAGATTCTGAGCCTTGCGCTGGACCGGGTCAGCGTCAAGGCCACCACCACCGAGGGCATGGGCTTCACGGGTCGCGGCGAGGGCCTCGCGGCCCAGGCGGTGGCCACGGTCGAGCTTTAGATGGGGACATGTACCGCAGGTACGTGTCCCCCGATCGAGACGCGGGTTTAGGGGACACGTACCTTCGGTACATGTCCCCGCCGCCTATTCGTCCAGCCGCTCCTTCACCCGCCCGATCAGCGCGCCGACCAGGTTGGTGTAGTCATCAGTCCACGGCCGCGAGCGCGTCGGGTCGGACTTCTGCCAGCGCTCGTCGGCTTCCCAGGGAGCCAGCGCCGCGGCGGACCTGCCGATGATCAGGGCGTCCTCGGAGGACTCCCACATGTTCGGCGTGTTCCAGTCCTTGTTGTGACGTTGCAGCAGGGCGTAGCCGCCGGCGGCCTGCGCCACCGCCATGGCCGGCGCGCGCAGTTCCAGGTTCCGGTTCGACAGGTGCAGGATCAGCACGCCGTTCGGCTTGAGGCGGGTCAGGTATCCCTTCACCGCCTCGACCGTCAGCAGATGCGCCGGCACCGAGTCCGACGAGAAGGCGTCGATCAGCAGGATGTCGAAGGCATCCGCCGGTTGCTTTTCCAGCGTCAGGCGTGCGTCGCCGAGGACGAAATCAACCAGTCCCTTGGCGCAGTTCGTCGTGTAGTCGAAGTCGCCGGAGGTATGGGCGATGCGCACCACCAGCGGATCAATCTCGAAGAAGGTCAGGTGATCCCGGGGCCGCACGTAGGCCGCCACCGATCCAGTCCCCAGGCCCACCGCGCCGATGCGTAGCGCCGGCGACATGGCCTGCCAGGAGGTGAAGACCTGCCCGATCGGTGTTTCGGGCGCGTAATAGACCAGCGGCCGGCAGCGATAGCGCGGGTCCTTGGCCTGGGCGCCGTGAAGGGTCGTCCCATGGGCCAGCATTCGCACCTCGCCGCCGAGGCCGGGGACCTCCGTCCGGGTCTGACGAAGGACCCCGAAGAAGCTGCGATCGGTCTGGATCACGTCGGCGCGGTCACCGACGGCGTTTGCGGTGAACAGCAGGGTGACCATCAGGGCCAGCATGAACAGCGCCCGGTCCCGCACGAGGAACACCGCCACCGTGGTCGTGGCCAGAGCCAGCTTGACCGACAGCGTCGGCCCGAGCTGCTTGACCGCGAGAGCGGCGGCCAGGGCGGCCAGCACGCCGACGGCGATCACGCTTATCTGCCAGTAGGTCAGCCTGCCCTTGCCCCATGGGCGCGCAAGGCAGGAGAGCGCCAGGATCAGCGGATACTCGATCACCGTCCGGAAGATCACCGGCGCGAGGAAGGCGTTGAACGAGCCGCCGACCACGCCGCCCAGCGACATGCAGAGGTAGAACTCGGTCAGGTGCTCGGGGTCCGGTCGCCGCGCCACGAGCGCCGTGTGGCAGACCAGCGCGGTGAGGAAGAAGCAGGCAAGATGAACGAAGATCTGCAGCTCGATGGCGTTGGCCCCGAACTGCAGCGTCGCGGCGCAGGCAGCCACGGCCGCCGCCTGGAAGGTCAGGGCGCCGCTCGTCGGGATCAGCGGCTTGACCTGGAAGGCGATGATGAAGGTGATCAGATAGAGCGCCAGCGGCGCGACCCACAGGAAGGGCGCCGAGGCCACATCCGTGGCCAGGTGGGCCGTGACGCCGAGCATGAGGCTGGACGGGATCGCCGCCAGCGCCACCCAGATCGCCCGTTCGCGCCAGGTCGGTGTCGGCGTGGTCTTGGCCGGCGCTGCGGTCGACTCGCCGGCCGGGATCTCTGATCGCTTCCAGACCATGATGGCCAGCGAGGCGAGGATCAGCACGAACACCCAGTAGCCGCTGCTCCAGGTCCAGCGCTGGCTGTGCAGCGTCAGCAGCGGCTCCATGATGATCGGGTAGGCGAGCAACGCCAGAAGACTGCCGAGGTTGCTGGCGGCGTACAGGCTGTAGGGCTCGCTGGCCCCCTGCCCGCGGAACACGCGTGCGTGCCAGGCCTGCACCAGCGGCGCCGTCGCCGACAGGATGGCGAACGGCAGGCCGATCGAGAGCGCCAGCACGGCCAGAAGCCAAAGCGCCGGATGGTTGGACGACGGCTCACCTGCCAACCCTGAAATGCTCAGCGGAAACAGCGTCAGCCCGGCGATGGCAAGGGCGGTGATGTGGACCGTGATCTGCCGCCGGACCGACGAAATCTTCTGCAGGAAGTGGGCGTAGCCGTAACCGATCAGCAGGGCGATCTGGAAGAAGGCCATGCTGGTGTTCCACACCGCCGGCGATCCGCCGAGCAGCGGCAGCACCAGCTTGGCCACCATCGGCTGGACCATGAACACCAGCGCCGCGCTGGTGAAGACGCTCACCACGAAGATGGGGGGCGTGCGGACCGCAGGGGTCGCGGGGACCTCGATCGTGTCTGTCATGGCTCGAATCGGCTTGTCAGTCGGAGGTACAGGATGTTGGGCTGTATCGTTAAGAATTGACCAACCCTTCGGAGACCGTCGGCATGTTCCCGCTTGAAGTCGAAACCCTCGCCCGCCTGCTGATCGACGAGGTGCGGGAGCGGCATCTGCGGGTGACGACAGCGGAAAGCTGCACCGGCGGGCTCGTCGCCGCAGCGATCTGCTCGATCCCGGGGGCGTCGGACATCTTCGACCGCGGCTTCGTCACCTACACCAACCGCGCCAAGGAAGAGATGCT
>CAIOHT010000109.1 GCA_903858185.1 uncultured Caulobacterales bacterium | reverse complement strand
TGGAACAGCCGTGTGGTGGGCAACGCCTGCGCCAACGTTGTCGGGATCGACTACGTCGGCGCGGACGGGATCGCCAGGCATGCCAGCGCCGAGGAAAACCCGGACATGTTCTGGGCCGCGCGCGGGGCCGGCCCCGGCTTCTTCGCCGTCGTCACCCGCTTTCATCTGAAACTGTTCCGTCGACCCCGGGTGATCGGAGCGAAGGCCGCCTTCTACGGCATCGAGCATCTCGAGACGCTGGTCCGCTGGGCGCACGAGGTCGGGCCGCGCGTGCCGGACTCCATCGAGCTGATGATGCTGGTGTCGCGCAAGACCGACTTTGTGAAGGGCGCCGGGATCACCGTCGTCGCACCGATCTTCGCCGACAGTCTGCGGCAGGCCTGGCGCGATCTCGCCTTCATGAAGACCCTGCCGCCCGGCGCGACGCGGAAGACGCCGTTCCTGCCAACCACCGTCAAGGCGATGACCCGGCAGGTGATGGGGCACTACCCGGCCGGCTGGAACTACGCCGTCGACAATATGTGGACGCACGCGAGCGCCGAGGCGCTGTTGCCGGGCATACGCAGGATCGCGGACAGCCTGCCGGTCGCCCCGTCGCACATGCTCTGGATGAACTGGGCCCCGCCGACCGGCCGCCCGGACATGGCCTATTCGCTGGACGACCAGACCTACATCGCCCTTTACGGCGTCTGGAAGGACGAGACCGACACGCCCACAGCCTCGTCCTGGGCGCGGGACAACATGGCAGCCATGTCGCCGCTCTCGACCGGGGTTCAGCTGGCTGACGAGAATCTGGGCGCCCGGCCCGCGCCGTTCCTGGCCGAGGCCAACATGGCGCGGCTGGACGCGCTGCGGGCGAAGCACGATCCGGCGGGCCGGTTCCACCCCTACATGGGACGGGTCTGATGGCGCTGCATCTGGGCTGGAGCGAAGCGGACCTCGCCACACTTCCTTGGGCCAGGTTCTGGAACCCGGAACTCGCACCGCTGCCAGAGCGGGCCCGGCGCGCGCTGGAACGGGGACAACTGGCTCCGCCGTTGCTTGCGTCGCTGGCCGAGGCGGGCCCCGGCCTGATGGGCGATGGCGAAGGACTCGAGGACGGCTACGCCCTGATGCCCGACGGCGGCATGAGGGTTGCCATCCTGACCGACATGCCGGGCGTCACGCCGGAAATGATCGACTGGTGGTTCGGCTGGCACGGCGACCAGGCCGCCAAGTACAAGCTGTGGCATCCGCAGGCGCATGTGCATGTCGCCTGGCAGGACCAGCCGCCCGCGGGTAGCGAAGGGCGAGCCCGCTACGTCGGCCAGACCTCGATCGTCGACGAGTACATCGGCAGCCGGCTGCTCAAGGGCGCGATCCGGTTCGTCGACCCGGCCAGTCTCGGATACACCGACGTGCGCCTGGCCGATCCCGAGCAGGCGACCATCGTCTGCGCACGCACGGGGCTGGCGGGCGGTCCCCTGAACATCGGATGGCTGGCGCACAGCGTCGTCCGGACCGGATCCGGCAGCGTGATGCGCTCGCGGTTCTGGTTCGGCGGCGCCCATATCGCCTCACGCGGGGGTCCGGGCGGCTGGATGGCGCAGGTCATGGCCAGACGGTTCCTGCGGTTCAGCGAGAACGAGGCCCGCGCGCTCCTGACCCACTGCGCCGAGGAGATGCAGCACCTGGCCAGCTTCCTGCCGGCGCTGCATGCCTCCGTCCGGCAGGAGACGCCATCCCCGACTGCGTGACAGGGTAGCGGCAGGTCCCGCCGACGACGTTCATCCGCTGCCTGCGTCGCCGACACTACCTTTGAAAGAGGGTAGTCAGCCCGCCAGGACCCGCACTTCCGGCGCGCCCGTGACCAGCCGTCCGACTGTTCGGGACGCGTCGAATCCGGCGGCCAGGACCTGCGCCAGCACAGCGTCGGCACGGTCGGCGGCGACCGCGATCAGGAGGCCCCCACTGGTCTGGGGATCACAGAGGATATCGCGTCGCCAGTCGGGAAATCCGTCAGGCAGGCACACTGCCTCGCCATAGCTGGCCCAGTTGCGCGTCGAGGCGCCCGTCCGCACCCCGCCCGTGGCCAGGGCCTCGACACCGGTCAGCAGGGCCGGAGCGCCGGCGTCGATCTCGGCGGCGAGACCCGCGCCACGGCACATCTCGAGCAGGTGGCCCAGCAGACCGAAGCCGGTCACGTCGGTGACGGCATGGACGCCAGGCGTCTCGCTGAGCGCCGCGCCGACGGTGTTGAGCCGGGTTGTCGAGGCGATCATCGCCTCATAGCCGCCCGCCGGCATCTTCTCCTGCTTGAAGGCGGCGCTCAGGATACCGACGCCGAGCGCCTTGGTCAGGATGAGCACGTCGCCCGCCTTCGCGCCGCGATTGGTCAGCACCCGGTCCGGGTGCACCAGACCCAGCGCGACCAGGCCGTAGATTGGCTCGACGCTGTCGATCGAGTGACCGCCCGCGATCGGCACACCCGCCGCCGCGCAGACGGACGCGCCGCCGGCGAGGATCTGCTGGATCGTCTCGACCGGCAGCCGGTCCACCGGCATCCCGACCAGGGCCAGGGCGAAGATCGGCGTCGCGCCCATGGCGTAGACGTCCGACAGGGCGTTGGTCGCGGCGATACGGCCGAAATCGAACGGGTCGTCGACCACCGGCATGAAGAAGTCCGTCGTCGCCACCAGCGCCTGCTGGTCGTTCAGGCGCCAGACCGCCGCGTCATCGGAGGTCTCGGTCCCGACCATCAGGTTCGGAAACACCGCAGCGGCCGGCGTTTTCGACAGAATCTCGCGCAGCACCGCCGGCGCCAGCTTGCAGCCGCACCCGCCGCCATGGGCCAGGGAGGTCAGTCGGACGGGTTCGGACACAGGTGGTATCTCCGGGAGGGTCGCCGCTTCATATTGAACGATGGCGGCGAAGTCCCCTACAGCGGTGGGCCAGAAGGCGGGTACAGGTCACTCATGTCGCGCATCCAGCCGGTCCAGACCGCCGATTCCGCCACCCTGGCGACGTTCGGGACCATTATCGATGTCCGCAGCCCGGGCGAGTTCGCGCTCGATCATCTGCCGGGCGCGATCAATCTGCCGGTGCTGACCGACGCCGAGCGCGCCGAGGTCGGGACGATCTACGTCCAGGAATCGCGGCTGAAGGCCAACCGGATCGGGGCGGCCCATGTGGCGCGCAACATCGCCCGCCACCTCGATACGACGCTCGCGGACATGCCGCAGACCTTCGCCCCGTTGGTCTACTGCTGGCGGGGCGGGTCGCGGTCGGAGTCGATGGCGACCATCCTGTCGCGGGTCGGCTGGCGGACCAGTCTGCTGGTTGGTGGGTACAAGACATATCGTCGCCATGTGCAGACCCGGCTCTATGACGAGACCTGGCCGTTGAACCTGGTGCTGCTGGACGGCGACACGGGGACCGGCAAGACGGAGATCCTGACCGCCCTCGCCGCCCGCGGCGTCCAGACCCTCGATCTCGAAGGCATGGCCGGACATCGGGGCTCGTTGTTCGGCGGCCTGCCGGGTCGGCCGCAGCCGAACCAGAAGGGCTTCGAGTCGGCGCTGCTCGTCGCCATGGAAGCGCTCGATCCGGCGCGGCCGGTCGTGGTCGAGGCGGAGTCCAGCCGGATCGGCGATCTGATGGTCCCTCCGGCGCTGTGGGCGCGAATGTCGGTGGCGCCGAGGGTCGAAATCTCGGCAGACCGGGATGAGCGCGCGCGCTATCTGGTGCGGGCCTACAGTGACATCACCGCCAGACACGACCTGATCGAGGCGATGCTGGAGCGGCTGCCGGTGCATCCGAGCCAGAAGCGGCTCGAGGGCTGGCGCGGCTGGCTCGTGTCGGGCGACTACGCCGCACTGGCGGCGGCGCTCATGGAGCTGCACTACGACCCCGCCTATCGCCGCGGCCGCCGCAAGGACGGTCGCGCGCCGATGGCGGAGATCGCGCTGGAACGGCTGGACGCGGAGAGCTTTGCCCAGGCGGCGGATGAGGTCGCCGGGCTCGTTTCCACGCTTAAGCCTGACTGACCCCTCTTCCGCTCATCCCGGCGATGGCCGGGACCCAGATACATTCACCAGACCAATCGTTTGGTCACAGGGACCTTCGATCTGGGCCCCGGCCTTCGCCAGGGTGAGCGGTTCAGGGGTATCAGGCTAGAGCAGGTCCCCGCCGCAGGCGCCGGCGGTGGTGCCGTTCTGCTGGAAGGCCTTGATGACGTTGCGGCCGGTGGTCCAGCGGTGGACCTCGTCCGGTCCGTCAACCAGCCGCTGGCTGCGGATGTGCGTGTACCAGCGGGCCAGTGGCGTATCGGTCGAATAGCCGAGCGCGCCGTGTAGCTGGATCGCGGTGTCGACCACCCGATGGACCATGTTGGCCAGGTAGACCTTGGCGATGCCGTTCTCCTGGCGCAGGTCCAGGCCCTTCTCCGCCTTGTAGGCGATGTGCAGCAGCATCAGGCGGGCGATGTAGATGTCCTGCGCGCAGTCAGCGAGCATGAACTGGACGCCCTGCCGCTCATGCAGCGGCTTGCCGAAGGTCGTCCGCTGGGTGACGTGGGCCACGGCCAGATCGAGCGCGCGCTGGGCCATCGAGACGTTGTGCATCCCGTGGCGCAGACGGCCGTAGGCCAGACGGTGCTGACCCATGTTGAAGCCGTTGCCCTCGCCGCCGAGCAGGTTCTCGGCCGGCACGACCAGGTCCTTGATCTCGATCTCGGAGTGGCCGCCGCCCAGAACGTGGGACAGAGGTCCCTCTGCGGCCATGGTGCCGATGTCGCGCACGATGCGGTAGCCGGGGTTCGGCAGCTCGACGATGAAGGTCGAGAACTGCTGGTGCCGCGGGGCGTCCGGATCGGTCTTGGCCATCACGAGGGCGATGTCGGCAACCGAGGCGGCCGAGGAGAACCACTTCTCGCCGTTGAGGATGTAGTTCTCGTTGCCGTCCTTGACGGCCGTGGTCTGCATGCCCGTGGCGTCGGCGCCGGCGGCCTTTTCAGTCATCGAGTAGCAGATGCGCTTCTCGCCGTTCAGCAGCGGCTTGAGGAACTTTTCCTTCTGGTATTCGGTGCCGTGCGCCAGCAGGGTCATCATGGTGGCGTCGTCAGGCCCCTGGGTGTTCATCGACAGGGCGCCGAGGTAGCTCTCGCCCAGCTCCATCTGCACCAGGGCGTTGGCCAGCGGGCCGAGGCCCATGCCGCCATGCTCGACCGGGATGAACGGGCACCACAGACCCTGGGCGCGGGCCTTGGTCCGCAGCTCGCCAAGGATGGTCTTGTAGTCGCCCCCGTCGAGCAGGGCCTTCTCGGCCGGCCGGCACTCGTCATTGACCCACTGGCGGACCTTCTCGCGGATGGCCTTGGCCTCCGGCGGAATCTCGAAGTCGATGGACATCGCGTCTCTCCCTGTTGTTGTGCTTTTTCTTTGATCTAGCTGAAGGCTGCGGCGGCGAAGTTGCCCAGCGCGTCGCCCGCGCCGTCACCGCAGCCCGAGCCGCCGTCGACCGGCAGGATGGCGCCGTTGATATAGCGGGCGGCATCGGAGCTCAGGAACAGGGCGGCCTCGCCGATCTCGTCCTTGGTCCCATAGCGGCGCATCGGCACCCGGGCCTTCACGCGGGCCTCGGCTTCCGGCGTCGTGGCCAGGCGGGCCATGCCTTCGGTGTCGGCGATCGGGCCCGGCGAGATGGCGTTGACCCGCACGCCGGCGGGACCCCACTCCAGCGCCAGACACTGGGTCAGCATGTTGATGCCGGCCTTGGCGGCGCAGACGTGGGCCTGGAACATGGAAGCCCGCGTGGCCTGGCCCGCGGTGATCGAGATCAACGAGGCGCCCGGCCGGCGCAGGAACTCGAACGAGGCGCGCAGCACGTTGAAGGTGCCGATCAGATCGATGTCGACGACGGTCTTGAAGCCGTTGGCCGACATGCCCAGCGCCGGGGCGACGAAGTTCCCGGCAGCGCCCGAGATCACCGTGTCGATGTCGCCGAATTTGTCGTGCGTGGCCTTCAGCGCGGCCTCGACGGCGGCGTAGTCGCGCACGTCGGCGGCGATCCCGATGGCCCGGCCGCCATTGATCTCGGCGATCTCGGCGGCGGCGATGGCGATCTTTTCGGGGCTGCGGCTGATCAGGGCGACATTGGCCCCTTCGCGCGCGAAGCAGCGGGCGATGCCCAGATTGATGCCGCTCGATCCCCCGGCGACGAACAGCGTCTTGCCGGCCTGACTCGTACCCATGCGTCTTCTCCCTGTGTTGCGCCGATGATGGAGGGGCGCCCTATGGGAAGACAAGGGTGAGGGTCAGATCGGCGCGGTCCAGACTTCCAGCTGGTTCACCCGCTCGATGCGGCGGTTAGTCCTGAACGTCGCCAGGTCAGCCAGGCCCGTTTCCGACAGCAGCGCATTTAATTCAGGGCTGTCGCCGATCGCGTCCTGCACCTTCTGCAGCAGCCACAGGCGATAGGGCATGACGCCCACCTCGATGGTTTCGCCGCGCCAGTCGAACGCCACGCGGCCGATGACCCGCTCGGACGTCCGCGCCAGGCCACTGGTCCCGGGCTCAAGGTCCGGCCGTTCAGCCAGCCAGGCGTTGGTGAAGCCGACGTAGGCGCGAACCTCGGGCAGGTAGTCCTCGGCCACGAACCGCAGCAGCGCCTTCAGCGTGTCCGGCACGCCGTCGTCCGGGAACAGGTCAGGCGCCGGATAGCCGTACTCGCCGCTGTCGAGGTCAGCGGCGTTCATCCGTTCGACCCAGCGCCAGACCCGGTGCGCCTTCCGCTTCATGAGGTCAGCAGGATGCGGGTCGCGGCCCAGATGGGCGTAGAGCGGCGCGATCAGGCCGTAGTCGCCGATCGTCGGCCGTCCACCCAGCAGATAGGGCGAATGGGCCAGATGGGCGTCGAACAGGGCGAGGAACTGCTCGTAGGACGCCTCAACGAGCGGAATCGACGCCTCGGACACGCCGAAGCTGCTCATCGCCTTGCGCATGCGCTGGGCGGCGAACTGGAACACCGCTGCGCCTTCGGACGGGTCCGCGCCCGGCGTCGCCAGACCGGCGGCGAAGTCGAGCCCGACGAACGGCTGGTTCACCGCGTCGAAGTTCCAGCGATAGTGCATCGCCGGCCGCAGCATGCCCTCCCCGCCGAACAGTTCGAAGATCTGGCCGATCAGGCGGTGGCGCGGCGTCTGCGGAAACGTCGGCCAGCGGGCCAGGCCATCAGCCTCAAGCCGCTCGATGATTGCCGACCCGTCCTGGATCAGCTCGCCATCGCCGGATTCCAGCACGGGAATGATCCAGCGGCCGATCTTCGGCACGATCTCCCCGCGAAAGCAGGGCTCGCCCGCAGCGCGGTTTTCGAACGGGACGCCGTTCTTGATCAGCCAGCTGCGGGCCTTGGCCGTGTAGAGCGACCCCGGCGTGCCGTAGAGTCTGTAGGTCATGGCCGATCCCCCGTGCGTTGCGCAACTTTCTGCATGCACCGTGTCATTTGATCAAGCGTGCGCCGCTCTTGGCTGACCGCGCGTCATGGGCGCAATCTGGCGCCAACGAACAGGGAGCGAGCCATGTCCAGCGAGACAACCACCTACACCATGACCATCGGCGGCAAGGGCGTCGCCGGCGCCGGCAGTTTCGATGTGCTGAACCCGGCCAACGAGACGGTCATCGGCCAGGCGCCGGACTGCTCGCGCGAGCAGCTGGACCAGGCCGTGGCCGCGGCCCGCGCCGCCTTCCCCGCCTGGCGGGCGACGCCGATCGCCAAACGTCGCGAGGCCCTGCTGGCCATCGCCGGGGTGCTGGCCGGCAATGTCGAGGAGCTGAAGCGCCTGCTGACCGCCGAACAGGGCAAGCCGCACGCCGATGCGATGGGCGATGTGCTCGGCGGGGCCTACTGGTGCCAGGCGACCTCCAGCCTCGATCTGCCGGTGACGGTCGTCGAGGACAGCGCCGAGCGGCGCGGCGAGACGCGCCATGTGCCGATCGGCGTCGTCGGCGCCATCGCGCCGTGGAACTTCCCGATCATCCTGGCGATGTTCAAGGTCGCCCCGGCCCTGCTGGCCGGCAATACGGTGATCCTGAAGCCGTCACCGTTCACGCCCCTGACGACGCTGAAGCTCGGCGAACTGCTGCGCGGCGTGCTGCCGGACGGCGTGCTGAACATCGTCACCGGCGGCGACGACCTCGGCCCCTGGATCACCAGCCATCCGGGCATCGACAAGGTCAGCTTCACCGGCTCGACCCAGACCGGCCGCAAGGTGATGCAGTCGGCCGCGGCGACCCTGAAGCGGATCACGCTGGAACTCGGCGGCAACGACGCGGCCATCGTCATGCCCGACGTCGATGTCGAGAAGGTCGCCGAGCAGCTGTTCTGGGCCGCGTTCAAGAACACCGGCCAGATCTGCATCGCGACCAAGCGGATGTACGTCCACAAGGACGTCTACGAGCCGCTGAAGGACGCGCTGGTCGCCTATGCGAAGACCGTGAAGATGGGCGACGGCGCCGAACAGGGCACGCAGATGGGCCCGATCCAGAACAGGCTGCAGTACCAGCGCGTGCTGGACCTGATCGCCGACGCCAAGGCCAACGGCTACAAGTTCCTGATCGGCGGAGAGACGTCGGAGGCGCCGGGCTACTTCGTGCCGGTGACGATCATCGACAACCCGCCGGAAAACTCGCGCATCGTGCAGGAAGAGCAGTTCGGCCCTGTCCTGCCGCTGCTGAAGTGGGACAATCTGGAGGACGTCATCGGCAAGGCCAACGCCACCGAGTACGGCCTCGGCGGTTCGATCTGGTCGTCGGACGAGGACAAGGCGCTGGAGCTGGCCGAGCGGCTGGCGACGGGCACGGTGTGGATCAACGAGAGCCAGCATCTGTCTCCCCTGGCGGCGTTCGGCGGCCAGAAGCAGTCCGGTCTCGGCGTCGAGGGCGCGCTGGAAGGCCTGCTCGAATACACCAACACCCAGACGGTGTTCCTGAAGAAGGCGGCCGCCTGATGAGCGACCTGGTCCTGCGCGAGGATCGCGGCGCCGCCGCGATCCTGATCCTGAACCGGCCTGACAAGCTGAACTCGCTGAACGTGCCGGTGTTCGAGGCGCTCGAGGGCCACGTCGCGGCGCTCGAGGACGATCCCGGCAGCGCGGCGGTGGTGGTGGTGCGCGGCGCGGGTCGCTGCTTCTCCGCCGGCCATGACCTTGGCGACATCGCGGTCGGCGAAAAGCTGCCGCGGCCGAACTACCAGTCGCATGTGATCGAGCGGCTCGCGAACCTGCCGATGCCGGTGATCAGCGCCGTGCATGGCCACTGCTACACCGGCGCGCTGGAGCTGGCGCTGGCCGGCGACATCATCCTGGCCGCCGAGAGCGCGAAGTTCGCCGACACCCACGCCCGCTGGGCGCTGACGCCGGTCTGGGGCCTGAGCCAGCGACTGCCTCGCCGGGTGGGGACCTACAAGGCGCGGGAGATGATGTTCACCTGCCGGACCTATTCAGGCCGGGAAGCCGAAGCCATGGGGCTGGCCAACGCCTGTGTGCCGGATGACGGCTTCGACGCGGCCATCGACGCCTGGGCGGCCGAGATCGCCGCCAACTCGTCCTTCAGCCATGCTGCGAACAAGCGGCTGGTCTGCGAGACGGACGGCCTGCCGATCGCCGCCGGCCTGGCCCATGAGGTCTATCACGGCGAAGGCGTCGGCCCGGACATGCGAGACCGCATCGCGGCCTTTGCGGCGCGGGCGAAAAAGTAGGGTTCAGGCGCCCTGGGCACCCCGCTGTCGCGGGGCGTCCCGGGGTGCCCGACTCCCAAGGAGCCTAGAACTTCCGGCCGAGGCGCAGACCCAGGGTGCGGGGCTGGTTCGGCACGGTGTAGACCGCCCCGCCACAGACGGCCTCCGCGCACTGGGCATAGCGATAGAGGCTCGCCCGTTCGTCCGTGAGGTTCTGGACGAAGAACTCCGCGCTCCAGGCGTCCCGCTCGACTCCGGCGACGAAGTCAAACGCGCTCCAGCCGTCCTGCTTGCCGATGATCGCCCGTTCGACCAGGCGCAGATCGGTCCAGCTGCTGGTCTGGGTGACCATGGCGCCCTGGATGTGGGCGTCGTACTCGCCGAGGGTAAACTCGTAGCGGGCGACCAGGTTGGCCTTGAACCGCGGCGTGACCGGCAGCTGGGTACCCTTCGGGGCCTGCGGCGTCGCGCACTGGGTCACCGGAACACCGCCCGGCGTGGTGAAGCCGCAGTAGTTGGCGGTCAGCTCGGCGTCGGTCCAGGCCGCGCCGGCGGTCAGGGTCAGGCCTTCCGTCACGCGCCAGGCGACGTCGGTTTCAATGCCGCGGATGCGGGCCTGGGCGGCGTTCTTGATTTCTGTCAGGCCGTTGGCGCCAAGGATCGAGAACTGGAAGTCGTCCCAGCGCTCCTGGTAGATGGCGCCGTTCCAGCGGACCGACTTGTTGAACCACATGGTCTTCCAGCCCAGCTCCATGTTGGTCAGGAAGTCCGAGCCGTAGGGCGGCAGGGTGCCGCGACGGTTGATCCCGCCCGGACGGTAGCCGGTCGACCAGGTGCCGTAGACCATGCGGTCGTCATCAACCGCCCAGGTCAGGTTGACCTTGTGGGTGAAGCCCGATTCCTCGGTGGTCTTGTTGAGATTGGTGCAGGGGCTGCCGTCGACCTGCGGCGGTCCGAAGCAGGCCGCCTCGCCCGTCGAGCCGCTGTAGCCCGCGCCATACCCGAAGAAGCCCTTGAGGCCGTTCTCGGTGAGGAAGTAGCGCATCCCGCCGGTCAGGGTCCAACCCGGCTTGAAGTCCCAGGAGACCTCGCCGAACAGGGCGTAGTCCTTGTCGGTGCGGAATTGCTGCGTCAGCCAGATGGTGTCCGGCCAGCCCGGCACCTCGATCCCGGTCCCGATGCCATCGATCATGTAGCGCTGTTCGATGCCGTGGGTCTGGTTCTGCATGAAGTAGCCGCCGACCACCCGGAGCGGCAGATCGGACGGCGTCGAGAGCCGGATTTCGTGGCTTTCCTTGGTGTAGCGGTCGCGCGCCTGGATGTACTGGGTCGGATCGACCGGATTGCTCAGGTTGTCGACCCAATAGGCGCCGTAACCGAACAGGGTGTCGTAGAAGAACGAGTAGTCGGAGTAGTCCGACTGCGAGTCCACATCACGCTTCATGTAGGAGCCGGCGTAGACGAAATCGAGGCTGCCGAGCTTGCCCTCGATCGTCATCGCGGCCTGGTACCACTCGTCCTTCGCGCCCTCGGGCCGGTAGCGGCTGATCTGCAGGTCGCCATTCGTCGGATCGAACGAGAAGTTGCCGTTGCTCTCCTCGCTCTGGGCCATCAGCGACGGCGTGACCGTCCAGTTCTCGTTGAGGTCGATCTTCAGCGCCAGGCGACCGCCGACGGTGGTGACGTCGTTGTAGTCTTCCTCGACGAGGGTGTTGTTGTTGATGGTCCCGCCCCAGGTCGGGTAGGTCCGCGTGCCCGCGACGTTGTCCACGTAGCCGGCGTCGTGCTGGTACCAGCCGACGACCCGCACGGCCGCCGACTCGCTGAGCGGGATGTTGACGAAGCCCTCTACGCCGTAGCCGATGTCACCCTCGGAGACGCTGTTGACCTCGGTGTCGATGGCAGCGCTGAATTCGCCGAGCTCGGGCTTGCGGGTGATCAGGCGGATCGTGCCGGCCTGGGAACTGGCGCCGTAGAGGGTGCCTTGCGGGCCGGCCAGGGCCTCGACCCGCTCCATGTCATAGACATGGACGTCGAGCGCGCCCTGGATGGTCGTGATCGGCTGTTCGTCGAGATAGATGCCGACGCTGGGCAGGGAGCCGGAGTGGTTGCCGTCACCGCCGCTGGCGACGCCGCGCATGTAGACGCTGGAGAAGCCCGGCGCCGTCGACTGGAACGACACGCTGGGCAGGTACTTCACATAGTCATTGAAGTCCGAGACCACGAGGGCCTCAAGCCGCTCCCCGCCGATCGCCTGGATGCTGACCGGCACGTCCTGCAGGTCTTCGGAGCGCTTCTGGGCGGTGACGATCACCTCGCCCACCGTCGTGTCCTGCGCCAGGACCGACGTGACCCCCGTCAGCATCGTGCTGGCCAGCAACACCGACGACAGCACCGTCGCCTTGCGCGCAGCCGCGCCTGAAATCATCCGCATCATGAGAAAAACCGCCCCGTAGAAAAACCCCGTTCACGGAGGTCAGTCCGCGCCGCCCCGGCTGTCAAGCGATGCGCCGGGAAATCAGTATCTGGAGGCATTGATGCCGCCGTCTGTGGCGACAATGTCTCAGGCCGGCCTGTTCCAGGTCTCGAGCGAGGGCCCCAGCGCCGTCTTCAGCGGCCCGAGCCAGGGTTCGTAGGATCGCCACTGGTCGACGCCGTCGGTGAAGATCGGCCGGCGCACCTGCTCGGAACTGGCCGTGCGGACGGCGCGGTCGTTCTCGTAGAACTTCAGGCAGGCCGGTTCGAACGGCAGGCCGCAATAGTCCAGCAGCCGCCGGACCTGACCTTCGGGATCCGCGACCATCTCCTCGTAGATCACCCGGTGCACGGCGCCAGGCAGCACAGCATCGAAGTGCGCCATCAGGTCCACATAGTCGGCGTAGTAGCGGCCCAGTTCGGTCAGGTCGTACGAGAAGGTCTGGCCGCGCGCGAAATGCTGCTTGAAGGCCGAGAAGCAGCAACCGAGCGGATGGCGGCGCGCGTCGATGATCTTCGCCCGCGGCAGGATCAGGTGGATCAGGCCCACGTGGGCGAAATTGTTCGGCATCTTGTCGATGAAGAACGGCCGGCCGAGCTTCCGCTGGATACGGGTGCGGTCGAGGAACTCCGCGCCGAGCGCCCGGCAGGCGTCGGCGTCGAGCGTTGCCAGCACGTCCGGATAGGCCGACGGCTGGTCACGCCGCTGCCGCCCGCCGAGGCGGCGGGCAATGGAGATGATGTCGGGCAGTTCCATCGTGCCCTCGACCGCCGAATGGCTGGACAGGATCTGCTCGATCAGGGTCGAGCCTGACCGGGGCAGGCCGACGATAAAGACGGGATCAGGCGCATCGTCGCCCCAGCCCTGCCGCGCCTCGAAGAAGTCGCGGGTCAGGATCGCCTTTGACCGCGCAGCATGGGCGCTGGTGTTGTCGGCGTCATAGTCGATCATCGCCCGGCGCAGGGCGGCGCCGTCCTGGTAGAAGCCGAACGAGCGCTCGAACTGCCCTGCATCCTCCAGCGCCTTGCCGAGGGCGAACTGCAGGTGGAAGCGATCCTCGCCCGCGATATCGGCGCGGGCCAGCTGCGCCTCCATCGTCGCGACATCCTCGTCCGAGAACCGGAAGGTCTTGAGGTTCGCCAGGCTCCACCAGGCCTCGCCCAGCTGCGGCGTCAGGGCGATGCTGCGGCGGTAGGCCTCGATGCAGTCCGCCTGACGGCCGACCGTCTTCAGCGAATGGCCGTAGCTCATCCAGGCCTTGGGCTGGTCAGGATAGGCCCTGAGCAGGTCGTCATAGAGCGCGATGGCGCCCTCGTAGTCACCGACCCGGCCGAGCGCGGCGGCCTTGAGGTTGCGATAGCCGGGATGCTGGGGATTGCGGGCCAGCAGCCAGTCCAGCTGGGCCAGCGCCTCCTCGGAGCGGTTCAGTCGGTAGAGGATGGTCGCATGGTTGTGCCGGGCCTCGGCGAACCCCGGGGCCAGCTCGACGGCGCGCGCCAGCAGGGTCTCGGCGTCCTCGTTGCGGCCCAGACGGGCGGCGACCTCGGCCAGCATGCGGATCGCGGCGGCGTTGGTCGGGTGGGCGGCGAGATAGGGCTTCAGCAACCGCTCGGCGACGGCCAGCTGGTTGTCGCACAGGGCGACAGCCGCCTCGAGGAGGGCCGGATCACCGGTCGAGGCGCGGATCTGCTGGGCCCGGGCCTTGTCGGCGCCGGCCTCGTCGCCGGCGAGGGCCAACTGATCGGCCAGGGCGCCCCAGGCGACCGTCATGCGCGGGTCGAGCGCCACCGCGCGGCTGAGCGCGACGACGGCGGCGCGGCCCAGGCCAAGCTCCGCGAGGGCCAGACCGGCTTCCTGATGGACGGGCGGCCAGTTGGGCTGGGCGCGGATCACCGGCTCCAGCACGGTCAGGGCCGCCTCCGCCCCGCCCTGACGACGCAGGGCGATGGCGAGAATCAACGCCGCCTCCGGGTGACCGGGCATGACGCGCAGGATCTCGCGCGCCTGGTCCTCGGCCAGAGACGGGTCCTGGCTCAGCAGGCCGGCGGCGTGGGTGAGGGCCGTGGCCAGCGTGCCGGTGGTCGGGGAGTCGTCGTGCGTCATGCGAAGGCCAGCCCTGCACAGGTTGCGGCGGTCTGTCGACTCCCGGCTGCTACCCAAAAGACAGGCGCCGACCTCGCCGTCATGGAATCGGACGCCCGCACCCAGCGTGGCGCGCGACCTTTCCTCATGGCCGACCTCTCAGGGTTGAAGGGTCTGGACGAGGGAATCGCCTTCATCGCACGTCAGGGACAACGACCCGCCGCCGCATGACCAATCCTTAAGCTGCCCGCGAGGGCGGACCGGGTTAGGGAACCGGCGCTGTTCAGGAGCTGCACCGTGAAGACTCTCCCCGTGCTGGCGTTCATCACCGCCCTCGTTTCGGCCAGCCCCGCCCTTGCCGTCTCACCGCAGCAGGCGGAGGCCGCGCTCAGCGGAATCATCGCCGATCTGCAGGCCGGCAATCCGGACTTCAGCAAGATGACCCCGCCGATCGCCGAAGCGGTGCGCGCCAGCCCCGACACCGGCCAGCAACTGGCGGCGCTCGGTCCGGCGCGCGCTCTGGTGCCGGTCAAGACGACCGATCCCTTCACCTTCATCGTCACGTTCGAAAGCGGCGTGGTGATGAACTGGACCATTTCGTTCGACGCCGCCGGCCGGATCAACGGTCTCGACGCCGTCGGCAAAGCCCGCTGATCTCTGAAAAGGACCCCGCCATGAAGATCCTCGCCGCCCTCGCCCTCGCCGCTGTACTCGGCGCCGCCAGCCCGGCCTTCGCCGAAACGCCGGCCCAGGCCGAAGCGACGCTGCGCACGACCATCGCCGCGATCCAGTCCGGCGCGCCGAACTTCGACATCATGGTTCCGGAGCTGGTTGACGCCATCAAGAAGGCGCCGAACGCCTCGGCCCAGCTGGCGGCGCTCGGTCCGGTGACGGCGATCACCGCGAACAGCGAGACCGACCCGTTCCTTTACACCGTGACATTCGAGAACGGCGCGGTGCTGAACTGGATGCTGTCGTTCAACGCTGAAGGCAAGATCGCCGGCCTGCAGGTTCAGTAGGCCCGACGTTTCGCCGCGCGCCCCGTTCGAGGACCCCTGTCAAATCCCGCAAGGCTTTGACAGGGGCCGAATCCGGGTCCGAGGTCGTCCCGACGGTCCCCCGGGATGACCGCTACAGCCTTTCGTACGCGCTCAGCGTCAGGAACTCCGCAAACTCGTCCTGCAGGCAGAGGTCGCGCATCAGGTCCGCCGCTTCGGTCCAGCGGCCCGAGGCCCAGCGGTCCTCGCCGACCTCGGTGCGGACCACGGCGAGTTCCTCGGTGAAGGTTCGCTCGAACAGCTCGGGGGTCACCGGCGTGCCGTCGTCGAGCGTCACGCCGTTCTTCAGCCACTGCCAGATCGAGGCGCGGGAGATTTCCGCCGTCGCCGCGTCTTCCATCAGGCCGTAGATCGCAACCGCGCCCGAGCCGCCCAGCCAGGCCTCGATGTACTGCACCGCGACCCGCTGGTTGTGGCGCAGACCAGCTTCGGTCAGCGGTCCGGGCGGGGCGGCGAGGAGGTCCGCTTCCGTCACCTTCGCGTCGTCCGTCCGGCTGACCTCCAGCTGGTTGGTCTGGCCAGGGGCGAAGGCCGCGCCGTAGACCTCATTGACCACGTCCGACAGGCCCGGGTGGGCAATCCAGCTGCCGTCGTGGCCGTTGGCCGCCTCGCGCGCCTTGTCGTCCCGCACGCGCTCCAGCACCCGGGCGTTCTCGTCCGGATCCTTGCGCGGGATGAACGCGCTCATGCCGCCCATCGCCAGGGCGCCGCGGCGGTGGCAGGTGCGGATCAGGAGGCGCGAGTAGGCGTCGAGAAACGGCTTGTCCATCGTCACCGAGGTCCGGTCCGGCAGCAGCCGGTCGCCATGCCGGCGCAGCGTCTTGATGTAGCTGAAGATATAGTCCCAGCGGCCGCAGTTGAGCGCCGCGGCGTGGTCCCGGAGCTC
>CAIOHT010000108.1 GCA_903858185.1 uncultured Caulobacterales bacterium | reverse complement strand
CCGTCTCGCTGACGGGGCGACCATGCTGTTCGACGGCGTGGACCTGGCGATCGAGCCGGGCGTGCGGGCCTCCCTGGTCGGGCGCAACGGGGCGGGCAAGTCGACGCTGCTGCGGATGCTGGCCGGCCAGATCCAGCCGGACGGCGGCGACCGGTTCGCCAGTCCCGGCGCCCGGATGGTGTTCGTCCCGCAGGAACCGGTGATCACCGGCGCCACCCTGCTGGACTACGTCACGGCCGGCGGCGCGGCGCCGCACGAGGCCGAGACCGAGCTGATGGCCTTCGGCCTCGACCCGGCGAAAGGAACCCAGGGCCTGTCGGGCGGCGAGATCCGGCGCGCCGCCCTGTCACGGGGCTTCGCGGAACAGCCGGACGTCCTGCTGCTGGACGAGCCGACCAACCACATGGACATCTTCGCGATCCAGACGCTGGAGGATCGCCTGGCGACCCTGCGCTGCGCGGCGCTGATCATCAGCCACGACCGCGCCTTCCTGGAGCGCGTCACCCGCCGCTGCTTCTGGCTGGAAAGCCGCAAGGTCCGCCGGCTGGACAAGGGCTTCGCGGCCTTTGAGGAGTGGTCCGAACAGATCCTCCAGACCGAGGCCGACGAGTTCCGCCGCCTGAACAAGGCGCTGGAGCGCGAACAGCACTGGCTGGAACGCGGCGTCACCGGCCGCCGCGCCCGCAACGAAGGCCGCCGCCGCCGCCTGATGGACATGCGCCAGCAGAAGGCGACCATCCTGCGGGAATCCCGCGGCCAGATCAGCATGGGCCTGGCCGCCGGCGACACCTCGGGCAAGCGGGTGGCCGAAGCGAAGGGCCTGTCCAAGACCTTCGGCGAACGGGTCATCGTCAAGGGCTTTTCAACCCGTATCCAGCGCGGCGACCGGGTCGCCATCGTCGGGCCGAACGGCGCCGGCAAGACCACCCTGGTCAAGCTGCTGCTCGGCGACCTGCCGGCCGACGAGGGCGACATCAGGCTCGGGACCGGCCTGCAGATCGCCTACATCGACCAGGCGCGCGGCGAGCTGAAGGAGGGCCAGACCCTCTGGGATGTGCTGACCGACGGCGGCGGCGACCAGATCATGGTCCGCGGCGCCCCTCGTCACGTCGCCGGCTACGCCAAGGAATTCCTGTTCCAGGACAAACAGTTACGGCAACCGGTCTCGAGCCTTTCCGGCGGCGAGCGCAACCGCCTTCTGCTGGCCCGGGCGCTGGCCAGGCCGGCCAACCTGCTGGTGCTGGACGAGCCGACCAACGACCTGGACATGGAAACCCTCGACCTGCTCGAGGACCTGCTGGCCGACTTCGACGGCACCCTGATCCTGGTCAGCCACGACCGCGACTTCATCGACCGCCTGGCCAGTTCGACCATCGCGCTGGATGGCCGCGGGCGGGTGGTCGAGACCCCCGGTGGCTGGACCGACTTCCTCGCCCAGAACCCCGGCTTCTTCGAGGATCGCAATCCCGGCGGCGCCAGGGCCATCCAGGCCCCGAAGGTGGAGCCGAAGAAGGCCGCCGCCAAGCTGACCTACAAGGACCAGCGCCGCCTGGAAGAGCTGGACGCCCTGATCCACAAACTGCCCGGCGAGATAGCGAAGCTTGAAGCGGCCCTTGCCGACCCGAACCTCTACAGCCGCGACCCGGCTGGCTTCGACCGGATCATGAAGAGCTCGGAAAAGGCCCGCGCCGATCTCGCCGCCGCCGAGGACGAATGGCTGGCGCTGGAGGAGAAGCGCGAAGCCCTCGCCGGCTGATCTACCGGACGGCTGCCGGACTTAACCAGACAACGCAGGCGGCGAAGATCGCCAGCGCGGCGACAGCCGCCCACCGGCGTCGCAGGCCCCACAGGATCCAGCCGCCGATCGGCCCGACCGCCATCGCCGCATAGAGCACCAGGAACGTCGCCGCCGTCCGGTCATCGGCCGCCCCGGTTTCGCCGCCGCCCAGAACGCTCAGCGCCATCGGCAGGCAGGTCCACAGCATCGTGGCGCCGACCATGGTCGCGGCGAACAGCAACACCCCCACCCAATGCCCCTGAAAGCCGGGCACAAGGAAGGCCCCTCGGGCAGCATCCATAAT
>CAIOHT010000107.1 GCA_903858185.1 uncultured Caulobacterales bacterium | reverse complement strand
GCTCCTCCGGTCTGGCAGCGGCATGACGCCCGTGATTTCCGGCGCGATGTCGCGCTCGTAGTCGGCGTTCTCGAAACCATCGACGACCCGATCCCCGTCCTTGTCCAGGGTGGCGAAGAAGGCGAGCGAGTCGGCGACGAACTCGGCCCGGGTGAGCATGCCGTCACGGTCCGTGTCGGCGCGGCTGAACCACCGGGCGAGGGGATAGGGCTCGCCCGGTTCGGCCCGGAAGGGCTCTCCGGCCGGGCTGATGAACAGTTGCAGAGGCGGAGGCCCTTGCGGCCCGGGCGCTTCGCGCGCCCCGGCGCCCGGAATGCTGATCGGGCCGGTGTATTCCGGCGTGGGAAGGTCCTGCGCCAGCGCGGGCGTGGCGAGCAGGAACAGCAGCAGGCTGGCGGCGCGGACAAGCATCAGGGACTCCGGGAGGCGATGCGAGTCAGGGTCACGCACGCCGGTGTCGTCAGTAGGGCCTCTGGTTTGCGTCATCGCAACACTTGCCGCCTCAGAGCGGCAGCGTAACGCGGGCGGTCAGACCGCCGCCGGACCGCGTTGTCAGGGCGACGTCGCCGCCGTGAGCCCTGGCAATCGAGCGCACGACCGCCAGTCCGAGCCCGGCGCCGCCGGTTTCCCGGCTGCGGGAGGGTTCGCCGCGATAGAAGGGTTCGAAAACACGCTCGATCTCCTCGACCGGGATTCCGGGCCCGTCGTCCTCGATCTCGATCACCGCTTCGGCGCCCTCGATGAACACCCGGCCACGGGCGCGGAGGCCGTACTTCAACGCGTTCCCCACCAGATTGGCGGTGAGCCTGCGCAGCGCCACCGGGTCGCCGTGGATGACGATCCTGTCGGAGGGCAGGGCGGTGGCCTCGGCGCCGGTCTCGGCGGCCTCTACAAGGACGCTCTCGACGAGCGAGGAGAGTTCGAGCTTCTCGCGCGGTCCGGCGAGGGTCGCGTCGCGGACGAAGCCCAGCGTGGCGGAGATCATCGCGTCCATCTGGTCGATGTCGGCGGCGAGCTTCGCCCGGATATCGTCCGGCGTCGCCTCGATGCGGAACCTCAGACGGGTCAGCGGGGTGCGCAGATCGTGCGCGATGGCGCCGACCATCGCCGTGCGATCCTCGACATAGCGGCGCAGGCGTTCCTGCATCCGGTTGAACGCCTCGGCCGCGGCGTGCACCTCGCTGGATCCGCCAAGCTCAAGCGGGGGCGCCCGTGGGTCGCGTCCGAGCCGCTCGGCGGCGGTGGCGAAGGCGGCGATCGGGGCGGCCAGCCGGCGGGCGAACAACCAGGCCAGGGGCGCAATCGCGACGATCGAGATCAGCAGGGTGATCAGGATGTGTCCCTGCCATGAGCTCGCCTGGAACGACGGCTGCGGGCGGACGACCAGCCACTGCCCATCGCTCTGCTGCACGCCGATCCTGAACGGAGCGAAGACGACCCGTTCTTCAAGCCGGGGCAAGCCGCCGAAGCCGCCAGGCCCGCCGGGACCCGCAAACGCTCGCGGGCCACCGGGCGGCGGTCGACGATCCCCGACGCCACGCGTCATCGGCGGCCCCCGGTGCACCCGAACCTCGAAGGTGCTCTCGACCTGTCGCGAGCGCAGGAACATTCGACGCGGGCCGTCCGTCTCGATGACGATCTGCGCGGGTTCGATCTGCAGGCTCTCGGCGAGACTTCGCCGCACGTCCTCGCGCCAGCGAATGCCCCGAGGCAGCAGGGATTGCTCGCGCGGCGCCGCCGCCCGCCGCCTGACGACAAGCGGCCGGGCGTCGGCAACCGGTGTGACGCCCGGGCTCCGCAGGGCCCGGGCAATGTCGGAGAGGCGATAGATTTCGGGCGGCGGCGGAGGCAGGTTCAGGAGCACTGCCGTCGAGATGGCCGGCACGGCCACGACACAGACGATGACCAGGCCCAGAACCTGGAGAAACAGGGGCGCCCCGCGCCAG
>CAIOHT010000106.1 GCA_903858185.1 uncultured Caulobacterales bacterium | reverse complement strand
TCCGGCTGGATCTGGCCGGCCAGCATCCGCAGCAGCGTCGACTTGCCCGCCCCGTTGCGCCCGACCAGGGAGGCCCGCACGCCCGGCTCGATCGCCAGGTCCACGCCGTCGAACAGCATGGTCGCCCCGTCAGCGAGACGGACGTCTTTCAGGGCAAGGATCGGGGCGGCCATGGGGGGTGTCGAGTTCTGAAAAGAAGGAGGGGGTCTATCTCCTGTTTTCGCTTGCCGGGGAAGCCGTGTTCGCCCCACTCCCGGCGGGAGTGTGAGGGGTTACGCTTGCGCCGACAAACCCCGTAATCCCTCATCCGACCTGCTCCGCAGGCCACCTTCTCCCCTCGGGAGAAGGATCTATGCCTCATAAGGCTCGTCCCCTCGGTCCTCGTCGAGGTCCCAGGCGGCGTATTCAAGGGCGTCTTCGGGCTCGGCGAGCTCGTTCTCGTTGAAGGTCTGGCCGCGGATCGAGACGCCGGCCTTGTGGACGCTTTCGGGGTCGCCGGTGATCAGCGGATGCCAGGCGGGCAGGGGCTTGCCCTCGTCCAGTCGACGATAGGCGCAGCTGGGCGGCATCCATTGCAGTTCCTGGATGTTGCCCGGGGTCAGCTTGATGCAGTCGGGCACGTGCTGTTTGCGGTTTTCGTAGTCCGTGCAGCGGCAGAGGTCGGAATCGAACAGCTTGCAGTGCACACGTGTCGGGATGACTTCGCCGCTATCTTCATCCTCGAAGCGAACCAGGCAGCAAAGTCCACAGCCGTCGCATAGGCTCTCCCATTCACCGGGGTTCATCTCGGTGAGAGACTTGATCTCCCAGAAGGGTTTGCGCGGCATCATGCTTGCGTCCTAAACCCCTAAAGGCAGTAACCCAAGCGCGACGGCATCCCTTTGAGCGACGACTGGTCCCTTCCGCCGTACAGTTTCGATCCGCCGCCCGAGAAGCGGCCGGAGCCTGAACCCGCGCCCGAGCCCGTCAGGACGGCGAGGAAGGGCAAGGCGCCGAAGGCCGCCAAACCGCCGAAGCCGCCCAAACCTCCGAAACCGCCGAGGGGCGAGCGCCAGCCGTTCCTTGACGGCAACGCGTTTGTCGCCTGGCTTGCGTCGCCACGTCTGCGCTGGGTCTGGATCAGCCTTCTGTCGCTGTTCCTGACCGGTCTGATCGCGGCCGGGGGCGTGAGCATCTACATCTGGCAGAAGTATCTGACCGACGTCCCCCCGATGCCGGCGCGGGAAGCCCTGTTCGCCATCAACCGGGCGCCGGGGATCCGGTTCCAGGATACGCGCGGCGTGCAGATCGCCGTGCGCGGGCCGCGCTATGGCGAGCGGGTGACGCTCGACCAGCTGCCCGGCTATGTGCCCCAGGCCTTCCTCGCCGCCGAGGACCGGCGGTTCTACAAGCACGGGGCGCTGGACCTGCAGGGCATCGCCCGGGCAGCCTGGGTCAACTGGCGGGCCGGACGGATCGTCCAGGGCGGCTCGACCATCACCCAGCAGATCGCCAAGGGGCTGTTCCTGACCCCTGACCAGACCGCCAAGCGCAAGCTGCAGGAGGCGGTCATGGCCCGCCGGCTGTACAGGATGCTGAGCCGCGACGAGATCCTGGAGCTCTACCTCAACCGGATCTTCTTCGGGGCCAACACCTATGGCATCGACGGGGCGTCGCGGGCCTATTTCGGCAAGCCGGCCGCGCAGATGAGCATCTCGGAGGCGGCGCTGCTGGCCAGTCTGCCCAAGGCGCCGTCGCGGCTGGCGCTGACCAAGAACATGGCCGGGGCGCTGCAGCGCCAGCGGCTGATCCTGGCCAACATGCTCCGCGAAAAGTGGATCACCGAGGAGCAGTACCAGGCCGCGCTGGCCGATACGCCCAGGCTGGCGCCGGGCGCCGTGCAGGACGAGGGCGACCTCGGCTATGTGCTCGACTACGCCACCGTCGAGGCCGTGAAGATCGCCGGCCAGAACTCCCCTGACCTCATCGTGCGGCTGACCATCGACAGCCGGCTGCAGGCGGCCGGATCGAAGATCGTCCGTGAGGTCATGAGCACCGACGGCGCCAGGTCCGGGGCGACCCAGGCGGCGCTGCTGGCGCTCGGCAACGACGGCGCGATCCGCGCCATGGTCGGGGGCACCGACTTTGACGAGACCCCGTTCAACCGGGCCGTCCAGGCGCGGCGCCAGCCCGGGTCGACCTTCAAGCCGTTCGTCTATGCCGCGGCGCTCGAAAAGGGCGTCCTGCCGACCGACGAGCGGGTCGACGGGCCAGTCAAGTTCGGCGACTGGGCGCCGGAAAACTATGGTGGAGGCTATGCCGGGCCGGTGACCATCGAGACCGCGCTCGCCAAGTCCATCAACACCATCGCGGTGAAGCTGGGCCAGGAGGTCGGGGGTTCGGCGATGGGCGAACTGGCCCGCCGGTTCGGCCTGAGCTCCATTCCCACCAACCCCGACCTGTCCGTCTCGCTGGGGTCGTATGAGGTGACGCTGGTCCAGCTGGTCGCCGCCTTCCAGGTCTTCCAGCAGGGAGGCCAGCGGCGCACGCCCTACATCATCGAGAGCATCACCACCGTCAGCGGCGAGCCCGTCTACCAGCACCAGGCCGGCGGAGCCGGGATCCCGGTCTACGACATCGCCAAGGCCTCGATGATGGTCAACATGATGAAGGGCGTGCTGGAGCGCGGCACCGGGACTCGCGCGGCCTTCGGCCGGCCGGCCGCCGGCAAGACCGGCACCAGCCAGAACTGGCGCGACGCCTGGTTCATCGGCTTCACGCCCGACATGACCGCAGGCGTCTGGATCGGCAACGACGACGACCGGCCGATGAACAAGGTCGCCGGCGGGACGCTGCCGGCGGGGATCTGGCGGCGGTTCATGATCATCGCCCATGAAGGTCTGCCGGTGCGGGACTTCGACTGGCTGCTGCCCGATCCGGTTCCACTGGAAGAGGCTGATCCGCGCAATCCGTTCTACAGCGACCTTGCCGGCGAGTTCGCTCGTGCTGCCGACTCGCTGGAGCCGCCGGCCGAGCCCGAGGTGCTGACCGGTCCCGCCGAGCCGGGCAAAGCCGCAACGCCGCAACTGCCGGCGGGAGAGCCGATCCCGTACTAGGGTCGGGTGCGGCGGCGACGCCCCTCCACCCTGCTTGGCATGGTCCCCCTCCCCAGCGGAGCCGGGGAGGATCGGCGAGACTGTGGGAGTTTGTCGCGTGCGCTCGCGGAGTGTTCGCGGTAAACGCGTCTTATTTCAAATACTTGCACGCTTCCCGTACTGTCTGTCCGACCGCGCCCGGTGGTCCCGTATCTTTGGGGCATGAGCGGAAAACCGGATGGAGCGGCGGGGCGGCTTGCGGGACTGGCCGAGCGGCTGGCCGCAGGATTGCTCGAGGACCTTGAGTACCTCGCCGCCCTCCCCAAACCCGAGACAGACATCGCCCTGGAACGCCGGGTGCGGCTGCGTGGCGTGATCGCCCGCACCGCCCTGTCGATCCACAAGCTGCAGGCCCAGGAGGATGTTCCCTGCGCGCCGCAGGATCAGGATGAGGCCGATATGGATGACCAACCCGACGACCCTGACGCCCTTGAGCGGAAGTACGTGGAACTACAGAACAGACTCGATCGATACGCTCGCCGAGCCGGGCTCGGGGCACGTTCGGACGCGGATTCCGCCGGAGGATCTGAACGTTGTGGACGCCAACTGGCGGACGTGGGCGAACGAGGCGCAGCAGCCGCCGAGGAGCCCGTGGCGGACGTGGCTGCTCCTTGGCGGCCGGGGATCGGGGAAGACCTGGGTCGGGGCCGGCTGGCTGGTTGAACAGGCCCTTCGGGGCGGTCGCTTCGCGCTGCTGGGACCCAGCCTGCACGATGTGCAGGAGGTGATGATCGAGGGCCCCTCAGGGCTGAGAGCGCAAAGCCCGAAGTCGCTGGCGTTCCGGTACGAAAAGTCTCGTCGGCGGGTGGTGTGGAACACCGGGGCGGAGGCGCACGTCTTTTCCGCCGAGGACCCGGACAGTCTGCGCGGGCCGCAGTTTCACGGGGCCTGGGCCGACGAGTTCTGCGCCTGGCGTCGTCCGGGCGAGGTGCTGGCCATGTTGCGGTTCGGACTGCGGCTGGGCGAGGAACCCCGGCTGGTCGTGACCACCACGCCGCGGCCGATCCGCGCGCTGCGGCAGCTGCGGGCCGAGGTCTCGACCGTCGATACCGTGCTGCCGACCGCGACCAACGCGCACAATCTGGCGCC
>CAIOHT010000105.1 GCA_903858185.1 uncultured Caulobacterales bacterium | reverse complement strand
GTGAAGGCCTCGGCGCCGGGGATGCCGTATCGGGCGCCGGACTCGGGGATCTGGTCGATCCAGAACTGGTCATCGGGATGGGGCCCCTCGATGGGCGCGCCCGTCAGAGCCTTCAGTTCCGCTGTCCCGCCGGCGTGATCCATATGCCCGTGGGTGATCCAGATCTTCTCGACGGTCAGGCCTTGCTGGGCGATGGCGGCCATCAGGCGCGTGATCTCGCCACCCGGATCGATGACGGCGGCCTTTTTCGTCTTGTCGCACCAGACGACCGTGCAGTTCTGCTGCAGCGGCGTCACCGGGGCGATGATCGCCTTGATCGGGGATGTGGTCACAAAGGCTCCTGCGGTCGGCTCGCTGCCATGATCGGCGTTCAGGCGACCGGAATAAAGGGGCGGCGAACGAAAAAGGCCCGGGATTGCTCCCGGGCCCTTCCGTCGTTCAGAGCGCTGAAGGTCAGTGCTTGACGTCATCCACCCCGCGGCCGAACGCGTCCGCGACAGACTCCAGACCGGTGTCCTCGGTGATGTCGATGCCCTTGGCCAGCTTCGAGTTCCAGAAGCCGTAGGCGATGTAGATGATCGCGCCGATCACGGCATACCCGCCGAGCAGCATCAGCGGCAGGGGGTTGTCGTCCATCGCATGCTGGATCATCGGCTTGAAGTTCTGCCAGGCCAGGAAAAGACAGGCGAAAATGCCCGCCACGGCCGTGGCGATGCCGCCCGGCACCTTGAACGGCCGGGGCAGGTCAGGGTGCTTGACCCGCAGGTAGATCACCGAGAGGCAGACGATCGAGAAGGCCACCGCAGTCCCCAGCGAGACAAGGTCGCCCAGCAGGCTGATCGGCAGGAACGAGGCCGCCACCGCGATCAGCACGCCCAGCAGGATGGTGCCCATCCAGGGCGTGCGGTACTTCGGGTGGATGGCCGCGAACACCTTCGGGAGAAGGCCGTCTCGCGCCATGGTGTAGAAGATCCGGGTCTGGCCGTAGACCAGAACCAGCATCACCGAGCTGAGGCCGGTGATCGCCCCGACCTTGATCATCATGCTGATCAGGTTGAGCTTGCCGCCTTCGACGCCGGCGAACGGAACGTCAGCCCATGTCAGGGCCATCCGGTCGATCGCGACCGCGATCGGCGCGGGGCTGGCAAGTTCCTTGTAGGGGACCACGCCGGTCATGACCGCAGCCACGGCCATGTAGATGAGGGTGCAGAGGATGAGCGCGCCAAGGATGCCGATCGGCACGTCCTTGCTGGGGTTCTTGGCTTCCGCCGCCGCCGTCGAAACCGCTTCAAAGCCGACATAGGCGAAGAAGATGATCGCCGCCCCGCGGAAGATGCCGCCGACGCCGAACTCGCCGGGCTGGCCGGTCGCTTCCGGGATGAAGGGGTGCCAGTTGGCCGGGTTGATGTAGCTGACGCCCACCGCGATGAAGGTGAACAGCACGATCAGCTTGATCAGCACGATGACGTTGTTGACGTTGGCGGATTCGCTGACACCGAGCACCAGAAGGATGCTCACCATTGCGATGCCTATGGCGGCAATGATGTTGAGGCCGCCGGTCATCTGGAAGCTGACCTTGCCCGCCTCGTCCGCGACCGCCTGGATCAGCGGCGTGCCCCATTGGGGCACATCCTGACCGCCGACGGTTATCATCGGTAATGCTATCCCGAAGTCGTGCAGCATGCTGACGACATAGCCGGACCAGCCGACGGCCACGGTGGAGGCGGCGATGCCGTACTCCAGCACCAGCAGCCAGCCCATGATCCAGGCGAAGACCTCGCCAAGCGTGCCGTAGGCGTAGGTGTAGGCCGAACCGGAGACCGGCATGGTCGAGGCGAGCTCGGCGTAGCACAGGCCGGCGAGGGCGCAGGCGATGCCGGCGACCACGAACGACAGCATGATGGCAGGGCCGGCGTTCGCCGACGCCACCTGACCGGTCAGCACGAAGATGCCGGCGCCGATGATCGCCCCGACGCCGAGGCTGACGAGGTTGATCGGTCCCAGGGTGCGTTTGAGTTCGCTCTTGGCGGCTTCCTTCTGGATGCTCGCGATGGACTTCTTCAAAAAGAACCGGTTCCCGCGTTTCGCGGTATCTGCGGACATTCGTCTCGCTCCCCCAATGGCCGACGACCCCCGTCGGCGCAGTTAACAGGTCCGGGACGTTAGCAGCAAAGCCGCCCCGCGCAACGGCTTACGGTGACGGGAGCGTTCCGACGCACTAGGACTGCCCCGTCATGCTGCCGATTGAGGAAATCCTGCCCCGTCTGGGGGATGTTCTGGCCGGGGAGCGTTGCGCCGTGCTCGTCGCGCCGCCGGGCGCCGGCAAGACCACGCGGGTCCCCTTGTTCCTCAAGGATCAGCCTTGGGCTGCGGGCGGCAAACTGATTGTCCTGGAGCCGCGCCGGCTTGCGGCCCGGGCGGCGGCAACGCGGATGGCGGCCACGCTCGGCGAGCCGGTCGGTGAGACGGTCGGCTTCCGCGTGCGTCTGCAGTCGAAGGTTTCGGCGCGAACCCGCATCGAGGTGGTCACCGAGGGCGTGTTCACGCGGATGATCCAGGACGACCCTGGCCTCGACGGTGTTGCGGCCGTGCTGTTCGACGAGTTTCACGAGCGCAGCCTGGACGCCGACCTCGGTCTGGCGCTGGCTCGGGACAGTCAGTCGCTGCTGCGCGAGGACCTGCGCCTCCTGGTCATGTCTGCGACGCTCGACGGCGCGGCTGTGGCGCGGCTGCTGGGCGATGCGCCGGTGATCGAGAGCCAGGGGCGGGCCTTTCCGGTCGAGACCCGCTACCTGGGGCGTGACCCGGCGAAACGGCTGGACGAACAGGCCGCGCGCGCCGTCGAGAAGGCGCTGGCGGAGGAATCCGGCAGCCTGCTCGTCTTTCTGCCGGGGCAGGGCGAGATCCTTCGCACCCGCGCCCTGCTGGCCGAGCGGATGCGGCGGACCGACGTGGATCTCGCTCCGCTCTATGGCGCCATGGACCCGGCCGATCAGGATCGCGCCATCAGCCCGTCCCCGCCGGGGCGTCGCAAGGTGGTGCTGGCCACCTCAATCGCCGAGACCAGCCTGACCATCGAAGGCGTGCGGGTTGTCATCGACGCGGGCCAGGCGCGCGTGCCGCGGTTCGACCCGGCGAGCGGCCTGACCCGCCTCGAGACTGTCCGGGTCTCGCGCGCGGCCGCCGACCAGCGCCGGGGAAGGGCAGGGCGCACCGAGCCCGGCATCTGCTACCGGCTGTGGGACGAGGCCGAGACCCGGGCGCTCGTCCCGTTCGCCCGGCCGGAGATCCTCGAGACCGACCTGTCGGGTCTCGCGCTGGACCTCGCGCGCTGGGGGGCTCGCGATGCGTCGAGTCTGGCCTTCCTCGATCCACCGCCGGGTGCGGCCTTCGCCGAGGCGCGGGCGCTGCTGGAACGGCTTCAGGCGCTGGACGGGCAGGGCGGACTGACGGCCCACGGCAAACTGCTGGCCGCCATGCCCCTGGCGCCGAGGCTGGCGCATATGGTCGTGCGCGGGGCGGCCGGCGGCCAGGCGATGCTGGCGGCGAAGATCGCGGCGCTGCTGACCGAGCGGGGACTGGGCGGTCGCGAAACCCATCTCTCACACAGGCTGGAAGCCTTCGACCGCGACCGTGGCCAGCGGGCGAAGGACGCGCGCCAGCTGGCCGAGCGTTGGGCCCGCGCGGCAGGGTCTCCGCCAAAGCAGCCGCCGCTCGACGAGGCCCTGCTGCTGGCCGAGGCCTTCCCGGAGCGGATCGCGAAGGCGCGGGGATCGACGGGCGAGTTCCAGTTGGCGACCGGGCGCGGCGCTCATGTCGAGCCGACCGACGTGCTGGCCCGGGAAAAATGGATCGCCATCGGCGACCTCGGCGGCGGGGCGACGCGTGATCGTATCTCGCTGGCTGCGCCACTCGACGAACTGGCTCTGCGGGAGGCGTTCGCTGACCGGCTGCTTATCGAAGACCGGCTTGAAGTCGAGGCGGACGGAAAGGTGCGCGGCCGTCGCCTGCTTAAACTGGACCGGCTGGTCGTCGAGGACCGCCGGATTGACCGGCCTGATCCCGCGATGATCGCGGCGGCGCTGCTCGGCGACGTCCGCCGCAGGGGGCTGCTCGCCCTGCCCATGGACGCAGCGGGGCCGTTGCGCGCCCGGCTGGCCTTTCTGGGCGAGCCGTTGACGGACGAGACCCTGTTGCAGCGGCTTGATGACTGGCTCGCGCCACTGCTCAGGGGCAAGAGCAGCCTGGCCCAGCTGGCCGAAGTCCAGATTGCCGACGGCATCCGGGGACTGGTCCCATGGGACATCCAGCGCCGGCTCGACGCCGAGACGCCGCTGCGCTTCACCGCTCCGACCGGCAACAGCTTTGCCATCGACTACGCCGCTGACGGCGGGCCGAAGGTCGAGGTCCGCGTCGGCGAGCTCTACGGTCTGTCGGTTCACCCGACCGTCGCCGGAACGCCGCTGACCTTCAGCCTCCTGTCACCGGGCCACAAACCGATCCAGACGACGAAGGACATCCCCGGCTTCTGGAAGGGTTCCTGGGCCGATGTGCGCAAGGACATGCGCGGCCGCTATCCCAAACATGTCTGGCCGGAGGATCCCGCCGCCGCCGCTCCGGTGACGCGGGCCAAGCCGCGCGGAACCTGATCTGGGGGTAACAGTCGCTGGCGCCGGCGGCGGGCCATGGTCATGGTGCGCCGGTTCGATCGGGAGGGATCATTGACCGCCAGCATCATCGACCGGCCGCAAGGTCAGGGCAGGCTTTCGAAGCGCGTCTTTCAGCCACGGGACCCGCGACTGCACGGCTGCCCCTGCTGCGCGCCCGTCCTGAAGGATCTGGCCCAGCTGTCGCTGCCCTATATGGCCGCCGCCGGAGGCGAGCCGGCATGGAAGCGGCTTGGTCCGGCGCCCGCAGCGCCCGTTGGAACCCGGGTGCTCGTCAACGCGCGGATCCTGACCGTTGACGCGGCCTTCTCCTTCGCCGAGGCCCTGGCCCATCGCGATGGCCGGATCGTCGCCGTCGGGACGCGCGCGGACGTCATGGCCCAGGCCGGAGAGGACGCTGCGATCGTCGATTGCGGCGGCCGGACAGTGCTTCCGGGGTTCATCGAACCCCATATGCACTTCTTCCCGATCGCCATCCTCGGGCGATATGCGGATGTCGGCCCGACGGCCTGCGCCGACGCCGACGCGGTGATCGAGCGGATCGGCGCCCTGTCGGCCGTGGCGCCTCCGGGCGACTGGATCGTCGCCCGGCAGTTCGATCCGTCCCTGCAGCCCGGCGCGGATCGCATCACGCGCCATTCGCTCGACCAGGTTGCGCCGGACCGGCCGGTGTTCCTGTTCAACGCCTCCCTGCATATCGGCTACTGCAACAGCCGAGCGCTGGAGATCGCCGGCGTCACCGCCGAGACCCCCGATCCGCCCGGCGCTGCCTATGGCCGCGATCTGGACGGTCGTCCGAACGGCGTGCTGCAGGGTCAGACGCCGATCTTCGCGGTGCTCGGCCACAACCTCACGGCGATGGCGCTCGACGACGTCCCCGAGGCCAGCCGGCGGGTCTGTGAGAAGGCCAACCGGGTCGGCGTCACGACCTTCTGCGACCAGGCCTCGGGCGGCTTCCAGGGGCGACGGGAGATGGCTGCCTTCCACGCCTTCGCCGCGTCGGGCCACATGACCGCGCGCCTGCGCTATTCGCTGATCCAGGCCGGCCACGCGACCTGGGACAAGGAAGGGCTGAAGCCGGGCGACGGCGACGCCATGGCCCGCGCCACGGGCTGGAAAATCGTCTCTGATGGCTCCAACCAGGGTCGCACGGGCCTGCAGCGCGAGCCCTATTTCGACGGCGTCGGCGGGACAGGTATCGCTTATGTCGAGCCTGAGGCCCTGCGCGAGATCGTGGTCAAACGCGCCCTGCAGGGCTGGCAGGTGACGGTCCACGCCAATGGCGACCTGGCCATCGACCGGGCGCTGGACGCCTTCGAGGCCGCCTACGCCGCCGGGGCTTCGCGCGAGCTGCGGTTCCGTATCGAACACTGCTCGGTGCTGCACGATGAACAGATCGCCCGGATCGCGGCGCTCGGCGTCAGCCCCAGCTTCCTGATCGGCCACGTCCACTACTGGGGCAAGGCGTTCCGCGACGAGATCTTCGGGCCGGAGAAGGCCAACCTGCTGTGCCGCGCGGGTTCCTGTGGCAAGGCCGGCATCCGCTGGACGGTCCATTCCGACGACACGGTCACCGAGATGGGCCCGATGCGGCTGATCGACAATGCGGTGAACCGGACCCTGTGGCGTGAACCGGGCGGCGTGCTGAATCCGGCCGAGCGTGTCAGCGTCGAACAGGCGATCATCGCCCTGACCCGCGACGCGGCCTGGCAGTGCCACTCGGAGCACGAGATCGGCACGCTGGAGGTCGGCAAGTTCGCCGATTTCGTTGTTCTGGACCGCGATCCGCTGTCGGTTCCGTCAGAAGAGGTCGGGGCGGTGCAGGTGCTGGAAACCTGGGTCGGCGGCCGCCGGGTTTTTGCGGCCTGAGGCCTCAGCCACCCGCCGCGTAGATCATGATCCCTGTGGCCACCGACAGGTTCAGGCTGTCGGCCCGGCCGCGCATGGGGATCTTGACGTTCACGTCGCACAGGGCGGCCAGCTCGGGTGTCAGGCCGGCCTGCTCGTTGCCCATCAGGACCAGGGTCGGCCGCTGGTAGTCAGCGGAGCGGTGATCGACCGTTGCAGTCAGCAGGGTGCCGACGACTGACCCCGGCCAGCCGGCCCGCCAGGCGATGAACTCGGCCTCGGTCAGCTTTACGATCGGCACCGCGAAGATCGAGCCCATGGTCGCCCGCACGGCCTCGACCGAATAGGGGTCGCAGCAGTCACCGACCAGGATCACCCCGCCGCAACCGGCCGCGTCGGCCGTGCGGATGATGGTGCCCAGGTTGCCCGGATCGCGGACCTTGTGCAGCGCCACCCAGACCTTCGCGCTGCCCGGCGCCAGCGCTTCGGCCGGCGTGAAGACCTGGTCGAACACCGCCAGCACCGACTGTGGATTGTCGCGTCGAGCGACCTTCTCGAGGATCTCGCGATTGACCTCGATGACGTCGCCGCCGGCCATGCCGGTCGCACCGATGGCCTTGACCAGCAGCGGGTGGTCGCCGCCGTCCTGGCCGAACATCAGGATCTTCGGGGTAAAGCCGAGCTCGATAGCTTCCGTAACGATCTTCAGCCCCTCGGCGAGGAACTGGCCGGTCTCCTCGCGGGTCTTGCGCATGTGCAGCGCCTTGACGGCCTTGACCGTCGCATTGCTGTGCGAAGTGACAACGCGGCTCAAGACGACCACCGCGCAAAGAAGGAGAGGCCGACCTGCCGGTCGCCGGACTCCTCGACCAGCGCCAGTTCGCCCCAGTCGATGCGGCCTGCGCGGCTGGCTGTCGCCTCGGCCACAAGGCCGGCCATCGAGGCGCCAGAAATCCGGGCCGCGTAGGCGTTGAGGATCAGGAAGGAGGCGTCGTCCGACAACAGGCCGGCGCACAGCTTGACCATCTCCGGCAGATCCTCGAACAGCCGCCAGACCTCACCGTCGGGGCCGCGGCCGAATTTCGGCGGGTCGAGGATGATGCCGTCATAGCGGCTGCCGCGCCGGTCCTCGCGTTGCACGAAGCGGCGAGCGTCCTCGACGATCCAGCGGACATTGTCGATGCCGGACAGGGTCGCGTTCTCGCGGGCCCGGCTGACCGACTGCTTCGAAGCATCCACATGGGTCACCTGGGAGCCGGCGGCGGCGGCGACCAGGCTGGCGACGCCGGTGTAGCCGAACAGGTTGAGGATCTTCAGCGGACGGCCGGCGGCGCGCTGGCGGGCATCGAGCCATTCCCAGTTCGCCGCCTGCTCGGGGAAGAACGCCAGGTGGCGGAAATTGGTGAACCGGCCGTGGAACTTCACCTCGCCCCAGCCAAGCTCCCAGCTGTCGACGGGCGCGCCCTTGAAGCGCCAGCGGCCGGCCTCGTCCTCGTCGGTCGGGTCGAACACCGCGTCGGCATTGTCCCACCGGGCGGCGGGCAGGCGCGGCGTCCACAGGCACTGCGGCTCGGGCCTGACCACGTGGTAGGGTCCATAGCGCTCGAGCTTGCGGCCGCCGCCGCTGTCGACCAGTGCGTAGTCGGCCCAGCCGGTGGTGCGCATCAGGGCGGGGGTTTCGGCGATGTGGGGGCCGGTCATCTCCGGGCGATACCGGTTCAGGCGCCAGCCTGTCCAGTGCGCGGCGTATGCGGGGTCTTGTCCCAGTGGAACGGCTGGACGAGCAACTGGAACAGCGCATGGGCGGCGGCGAGCGAATGCAGTGGCCAGTACAACGGCAGAACCAGCAGGTCTCGGAGCCTGACCGGCAGGCCTGCGCGGCGCAGCCCGACCGCGCCGGCAACCGCCGCGCAGAGCCAGCCGAACACCAGCAGTGCGGCATCCGGCACACTGACCCATGGCACGCCGTCATGGGCCAGGCCGATCACACTCGCCATCAGCACCCAGGCCGTGAGCGGTCCATGCAGGAAGGCTGCGGCAATGGCTGATCCCAGGGTGGCTGCAAACGCCGCCGCGACGCCGGTGCGCCAGTGAGGCGGTGTGCGGGAGTGGACGCCGAAGGTCTGCATATAGCCCTTCACCCAGCGGGCGCGCTGCGGGATCCAGTCGTGGAGCGTTTCGGGCGCCGGCTCCCATGTTGGCCGGGACAGGACGCCCATCGTGTAGCCCTCGGCCGCGAGCCGGAAACCGAGATCCGCATCCTCGGTGACGTTCCAGGCATCCCAGCCGCCCACGGCGCGCAGGGCGGACAGGCGAAAATGATTGCTGGTCCCACCCAGGGGGAAGGGCGCGCCCAGCCGCGCCAGGGCCGGCAAGAGGACCTCGAACTGGGTCGCGTATTCCAGCGCGAACTGCGCCGGCAGGATGCGCCTGTCGGGATCGATGCGCAGCGGCGCCTGCAGGCATGCCAGTCGCGCCGGAGCCACCGCGAACCGCGCCGCGGCTTCGCGAAGCTGTCCCGTGTCCGGGCGGTCCTCGGCGTCGTAGATGGTCACCAGGTCGCCGGTCGCCTGTTCCAGCGCGACGTTGCAGGCGCGTGGCTTGGTGCGGGGAGCGCCGGGCGGGGCGGCCAGCACCTGGAAGCTGCTCGGCAGCGCCAGCGTCGTCAGGGCCTCCCGGGTCTCCTGATCATCGCTCTCCAGCACCAGAATGATCTGCAGCCGGTCATGTGGATAGTCGAGCGCGGACAGTCCCTCGACCAGTTGCGCCGCGATCTCGGCCTCCCGGTAGAGCGGCGCGATGATGGTGTAGGCCGGCAGGGCAGGGTCCGGCAGGGGCTCGAATCCCGGATTGTGAACGGGCGTCACGGCGGCGATCAGCCGCGTCACGGCCGCTGCGAGGAACAGGAGGAAGGCCAGATGGTGAACGACGACCGGGGCGCCGATCACTGCCGCCAGGAGCAGGATGACGACCAGCCCGGCTCCGGCCAGTTGAGCGCCCGTCGGCGGCAGGGCCGCACCGCGGACCCGGGCTTCATCAGCCGGGTCAGCGAGGCGAGGCCGTGGTCTGAGCAGGCTCCCCGGCAGCAGGCCACCAGGTCGGCGACTGCGCAGCTCGCTGAATTCCTGCGCCATTGTGCGCCCTCCGCCCTTGCCGAATCAGACCTAACGGCAAAGTCTCGTCAAGAGGGCAATATTTGAGATGCAACCCAAGGGGTAGTCTGACCCCACAGGCGCCTTGCGGGCGTTGGGTGATTGCCGTTTAGTGACACTCGGGGAAACGTTTTGGGGAAAGGCTGAGTCGCGTGACGACCACCTTGAAGAAGCCGCAACGGTCGGCGCGTAAGCCCAAGGGCGACGGCCACATGCGCCGGGGCGAGATCCTGCAGGCTGCGGAGCGTATCTTTCTGGCCGAGGGTTACCAGGGCGCCACGATCCGAAAAATCGCCGACGAAGTGGGGGTTTCTTCAACGGCGCTCTACATGCACTTCCGTGACAAGGACGAAATCCTGCTGGAGATATGCGACGGCGCGATCGCCAAGCTTCTTCGGTCCAACAGCGAGATTTCGGCCCGTCCGATCGACGCCGTGGCCAGGGTCCGGCTGATGCTCGACGCCTACATCACCTTCGCGCTCGAGAACCCGAACGCCTACCAGCTGGTCTTCTGTGGCCAGAGCGGGCTGGTTTCCGAAGACAAGCAGGAAGCCACCGAGGCGCTAGGCGACAGCTGCTACGATGTCTTCCTCAGCACTGTTCACGAGATCAGCGCGAATGGCCGGTTGCGGACCGGCACTGTCGACAGCGCCGCCCAGTCGATGTGGGCCGCCTGCCATGGGCTGGTCGCGCTGCTGCTGACCAAGCCGAGTTTCCCCTGGGCGCCGACCGAGGAGCTCCGCGGCGTGATGCTGGATGGACTGCTCCACGGTCTCGTGACGGACTGACACCGTGACCCTGACGCCAGCCCTGACCGCCGTATTGGCGGCGCTGGCGTTCGCCGGTCCGGCTCTGGCGACTCCCACGGTGATGTCGCTGGACAGCTGCGCAGACCAGTATGTGCTGGCGCTCAGCCCCCGCGCCTCGATCGTCGGCCTCTCTGCGCGTGCAGATGACCGCGACAGCTATATGCGCGCCGCAGCCCGGAGGCTGCCGGTCCGACGGGCGACCACAGAAGCTGTGCTGGCGGTCAGGCCCGATATCGTCGTGCGCTACTGGGGCGGCGACACCCGGCTGGAGGGTGCGCTTGAGCGACGGGGCGTCCGGGTGGTGCGGATCAGGGAGGCGAGCGACTTCGACGGCGTCCGGGCCAATGTCCGGGAGATATCCGCCGCCCTTGGCCAGCCGGCGGCCGGCGCGGCGATGATCGCGCGGATGGACGCGAAGCTGTCGCGCGCCCGGGGGGCCTGGAGCGGTTCGCCGGCGCTCTATTTCACGCCCAGTGGCTTCACGACCGGACCCGGGAGTCTGGTCGATGCCATGCTGCGTGCGGCCGGCATGACCAACCTGGCCGTCGGCTCGACCTGGAAGCCGATCCCGCTCGAGCAGCTTGTGACCGATCCGCCGAGGGCCTTCGTGCTCGGCTTCTTCGACACCTTCGCCGTCGCAATGCAGCGCTGGGGACCGGGGCGGCACCAGACGCTCCGGCGCCGACTTGCGGGGCGGACCGTCGCATCGCTGCCGTCGTCGATCCTCGGCTGCCCGGCCTGGTTCGCCGCTGACGGCCCCGAGCTTCTGGCCAGGGCGAAGGGCCGATGAGCCGGCGTCGGGGTCTGGTGCTGTTGGCGGCCCTGTTGCTGGCTTCGGTCTGTATCGCCGTTCTCGTCGGTGAGACGCCGCTGCGGGCGGCGGACTACCTGACGGCGCTGACCACGCCCGGATCGGCGTCCGGCGAGATCCTCTGGACCATCCGGGCGCCGCGAGCGGCGATGGCGGCGCTGATCGGCGCGGCGCTGGGACTTTCGGGGGCGGCGCTGCAGGGGCTGCTGCGCAATCCGCTGGCCGATCCGGGGGTGCTGGGGGTGTCGGCGAGTGCGGGACTGGGCGCGGGCCTCGCCATCGCGCTGGGGCTTGCGGCGATCCCTGGCGCGATCGAAGCGTCGGCGCTCCTCGGCGCGCTCGTCGCCGGCGCCCTCGTCGTGGCGCTGGCCGCCCGTTTCCGGGAGCCAGAGACCCTGATCCTGCTGGGCGTATCGATCTCCGCCTTCGCTGGCGCGCTGAGTTCGCTGGTCTACAACCTGTCGCCATCACCCGTGACCACCGCAGAGGTGCTGTCCTGGATGCTCGGCTCGGTCGCCAATCGCGACTGGCCGGACCTGCTCACCACGGCGATCCCCGCGGCGCTGGGCGCTGCGCTGGTCGCATGGTCCGCGCGCGGTCTGACCATGCTGACGCTCGGCGAGGAGACTGCGGCCCTGTCCGGTCTGCCGATGGCCAGGTTGCGAGCGGCGGCCGTCGGCGGAGCGGCGTTGCTGGCCGGAGCCTCGGTCGCAGCGGCGGGAATCATCGGCTTTGTCGGCCTGGCGGCGCCCCATCTGGTTCGACGCTTCAGCGGCGACGATCCGGGGAAAACCCTGCTGCCGTCGGCGCTGGCCGGAGCGATCCTGCTGGTCCTTGCGGATCTGGCCGCGCGCATCATTCCGACCGAACAGGAGCTCAAGCTCGGCGTAGTGACCGCCCTGTTCGGCGCGCCCCTGTTCGCGCTGGTGGCCTGGCGGGCGGCGAGGAGCTGGCGGTCATGACGCCGTCATGGTCGCTCGAAGGGCTGGTCGTGCGCCTCGGCAGCCGCCTCGCGCTGGACGGCGCCGGCCTGTCCGTTGCGCCCGGGGAGATGGTCGGCGTGCTCGGGCCCAACGGCTCGGGCAAGACCACCCTGCTGCGCGCGGGTCTTGGCCTGCTTCGGTGCGGGGCAGGAACCGCATGCCTGTCCGGGCGGCCGGTGAACGCGCTTTCCGAGATCGAACGGGCGCGTCTGGTCGGCTATCTGCCGCAGGAACGCCGGGTCGGCTGGAATCTGGCGTCATTGGCCCTGGTCGCACTCGGCGCGCCTGACCAGCCGCCGGCCGTCGCCAGCGGTATCGCCGCCGACTGCCTGCAGCGGGTCGGCCTCGCCGGTTTCGAGGACCGGGGCGTGCTGGAAATGTCCGGCGGGGAACGGGCGAGGGTGCTGCTCGCCAGGCTCCTGGCCACCCGCGCGCCGCTACTGGTCGCTGACGAGCCGGCGGCGGGCCTTGATCCCGATGCCCAGCTCCTGACCCTTGAGCTGTTGCGCGCCGAGGCTGCGCGCGGGGCCGCTGTGGTCGTCACCCTGCACGATCTGACGCTGGCCGCGCGGTTCTGCGACCGGCTGGTCGTGCTGTCACAGGGGCGCGTCGAGGCGGATGGGCCGCCGGCGCAGGCCCTGTCGCCAGACAACCTGCGGACCGTATTTGGCCTTGAGGGCGCGCTGATCGAGGCGGGCGGCGAGACGGTCCTGGCGGCGCGTCGTGTGGCTCAGCGTCCGGCGGCAGGGAGGTAGGGCGCGCGCGGGTCTGGTCCCGGCTGCACCGGCGACCAGCCGCCGCGCCGGATGTCACTGGACAGCGTCAGCGGGGTGGAGCCGCCATTCAGTCTCGCCCGATAGACCAGCATCGTCTCGACGGTCCGCATGACGTAGTTGCGGGTCTCGGAGAACGGGATGCACTCGATGAAGTCGAGCGGGTCGGTCGTTCCACCGCGAGGATCGCCGCACAGGTTCACCCAGGCCGCCGGCCGGCCGGGGCCGGCGTTATAGGCCGCCGCCGCCATGATGTAGGAACCGTTGAAGGTGCTGATCATGTCGCCGAGGTACCGCGACCCCAGACGCATGTTGAACTGCGGGTCGAACAGCCGGTCGACCGAGTAGGGTTCGGCCAGCTGCCGGGCCACCATCGCCCCGGTTGTCGGCATCAGCTGCATCATGCCGCGCGCGCCCGGCGCTGATTTGGCGCGCGGATCGAAATTGCTTTCCTGGCGTGAGATGCTGTGCACGAAGGCAGGCTCCGCGCCGCCCGAGACCTGCGGTAGAATCATAATCGGGTAACCGCGCTCGGGCAGGACCATGCCGCGCTGGGCGGCCGTGCGAACCGCGCGCATCGCCGTGTCCTGATCGCCGTAGCTGCGGGTCAGGTCGACCAGCAGCGCACATTCGGCCGCCGTCGGCAGGGTGTCGTCCACGTGCAGGGCGAACACCTTGAAGGTGTCCCGGTTGCCGGTCTCGTAGAGCAGTCGCAGGGCGCGAACCAGTTCCCGGCCCTCGAACCGCGCCCGGTCGGCCTGGGTGATCACCGGGTCCTGGGGCAGAACGAGGTCCCTGATGCCGGCCTTCTCGGCGGCCAGCTGGCCATAGAACACGGTGATGTATTGCGCGCCCTGGCGATAGAAGGCCTGGGCCCCGGCCGTGTCGCCCATCGCCTCGGCCGCTCGGCCCTGCCAGTAGAGCGCGCGGCCCTGGGTGATCGGCGAAGTGCCGGCCGCCGCGAGGCGGGCGAAATGATCGGCCGCCATCATTGGATTCTTGAGCTTTGAGAGCGCGAGCCAGCCTGCATAGAACTCGGCCTCGGCGGCGTCCGGTCCGATCGTAAGGCCGGTGTTGGCGGCCGCGCCGTAAGCGCCGGCGTAGTCTCCGGCGGCGATCGCCGCGCCGACCATCTGGCGTCTGCCGCCATCCCTGGTCGTCCAGGCGCGCGCGGCGACATCCTGACTGGGCGCCGCCTTGAACCCACGGGCCAGTTGCAGCGCCATGACCGTCATGCCGCGGCGCTGGAAGTAGGAGGCCTGTTCGAAGATCAGCCCGGGGTTCTGCCGCTGCTCGTGCGACATCGAGGCGATCATCTCGTTGCCGCTGGCCGAGTTGGATCGCAGGGCGATCCGCGCGTCGGCGATGGCGCGATAGGATTCCGGCAGGCTGGCGACCATCTCGCGCGCCGCCGGACCTTGCGGGCCGTAGAGCAGCATGTCGGCCCGCGCGAGGTTGTCATCCTGCGTCAGGTAGGCGCTGAACCGCGCGCGCATGGAGGCCTGGGGCGCGGAGTCGAACAGCTCCTCGCGCCACCAGCGGCGGATCAGCGTCCGGGCTTCTTCATCACGACCGGCGGCGCGATAGGCGCCGGCCAGGGCCATGGCGCCCTGCACGGTTTCCGGCTCGGTTCCGCCAAACCAGGCGATGACCCGATCGGCCGGCATACCGGAGGTCTCGATCAGTTTTTCCGCGGTCGCCTGCCGCTTCGCCCCGCGTGGCCAGCCGTTGAGGTCACGGCGCGCCGCGTCGGCCTCGAAGAAGCTCAGCGAATCCGGGGCGCCATCGATCAGAGCCCATTGGGCGATCTTCTTCGCAACCGGATCCTGGATGGAATCCATCGCGAGGCGGGCGCGACCGCCATCGCCGGCGCGGCCGGCGGTCAGGGCGGCGCTCAGATTCGCGCTGTCGGAATCAGACAAGGAAGGGCGGTAGGCGATCTGCGGCGTGGTGACGAGCTGCGGAGCGCCATCGGCCTGCATCGACCCGGACTGCGCAACCGCTGCACCGCCGAGAATCGCCGTCAGGACCGCGCCAACCGCCAACTTCCATGCAAATGCCGTCAAACCCGTGTCTCCAAACCGTCAAACCGGGCCGCTGGCGGTTGCGAACGTCCCGTGGGGGGACATATTGTCCGCCTCCGACACACAGCCGCAAATGAAAGCGGCGATCTCACGGCTTTTTGCAAGTCATGGTCCAGTTTCCCTTCAAGGGCGTTCTCCCCGCCCTTGTGACTCCCTTTCGCGATGGCGCGGTCGACGAGGCAGCCTTTGTCGCCCTCGTCGAGCGGCAGATCGCCGGCGGCGTTCACGGCCTGGTGCCGGTGGGCACGACCGGCGAGACCGCCACCCTGAGCCATGACGAGCACCGGCGCGTGGTGGAGCTGTGCATCGCCACGGCGAAGGGCCGCGTTCCGGTCATCGCCGGGGCGGGCAGCAATTCCACGGCCGAAGCCATCGAGCTGGTCCGGCACGCCAAGGCGGTCGGCGCCGACGCCGCGCTGTGCGTCACACCCTACTACAACCGTCCGAGCCAGGAGGGGCTCTACGCCCACTACCGGGCCATAAACGACGCGGTTCAGCTGCCGGTCTTCGTCTACAATGTCCCGGGCCGCACGGCCGGAGACATCAGCAACGAGACGCTCGCGCGCCTCTCCGAACTGCCCAATATCATCGGGATCAAGGACGCGACCGCCGACCTGACCCGGGTCAGTCTGCAGCGGCTGATGTGCGGACCTGAATGGGTGATGCTGTCGGGGGATGATCCCACCGCACTCGGCTACATGGCTCACGGCGGTCACGGCTGCATCTCGGTCACCGCGAATGTCGCGCCCGACGCGTGCTCGGCCTTTTTCAACGCCTGCATGGCAGGGGACTGGGAGTCCGCGCGCGACTGGCAGGACCGCCTGGTCCGGCTTCACAAGGCGTTGTTCCTTGATGCCTCGCCGGCGCCGACCAAGTTCGCGCTCGCGCATCTCGGCCTCTGCGACGAGGGCTGCCGGCTGCCGATCACGGCCTGCGCGGACGCGGTGAAGCCGGCGATCCTCGAAGCCATGCGGGACGTCGGGGTGGACCAGTGACCCAGGTCGGCAAGACGATCGCCGAGAACCGTCGCGCCCGCTTCGACTACTTCGTCGAGGACGTCGTCGAGGCCGGCATCATGCTGACCGGCACGGAGGTGAAGAGCCTGCGCAACGGCCGGGCCAACATCGCCGAATCCTATGCCGCGGTCGAAGGCAGCGAGATCGTGCTGATCAACGCCGACATCCCGCCCTACAGCGGCGGCAATCGCTTCAACCATGAGCCCCGACGGCACCGGAAGCTGCTGCTGCACCGCAAGCAGATCGGCAAGCTGATCGGCGCGGTCCAGCGCGAGGGCCGGACGATCATCCCGCTCAAGCTCTACTGGAACGAAAAGGGCCTGGCCAAGCTCGAGATCGGCCTGGCCAAGGGCAAGAAGCTCCACGACAAGCGCGAGACTTCCGCCGAACGCGACTGGCAGCGCGACAAGGCGCGGCTGATGAAGGGCGACCGGATGGGCTGAGGCCCCGGTCGCCGGAGCCGAATCGCCGCACAGTCACCGGATCGCCGTCAGGGAGATCCGGAATGAGCGCCTCGGACAACAAGATCACGCGGATGTCGCAGGGACCACGGGTCGCCCGGGTCGGGCTGACGGTGGCGCTCCTGACGGTGTTGCTGGTCGGCGGCGGTTGCACCGTCACCGCCTGCAGCACGACGGTCGAGAGCGGCGAGGCCGGCATCAAGACGACCCGGTTCGGCGCCAACCCCGGCGTCCAGCCGATCGAACTGCGGCCCGGCTGGCACTGGAAGGGCATCGGCGAGGAGATCATCATCTATCCGACCCGGCAGCGGACCTACAGCTACACCCGCGAGGCCAATTCGGACGGCAAGGAGAACGAGGAAATCGCCTTCGCCGACCAGACCGGCCTGCCGATGACCGCGGACGTCAACCTGACCATCCGGGTGCGCGACGACCGGGCCGCCGAACTCTACGCCCGCTGGCGACAGCCGTTCGACGATCTGCTGGACGGCCAGATCCGCAACGACGTGCGCTCCGCCATCGCAAAGGAGACCGAGCAGGTGCCGGTGTCCTGCAACCTGAACACCACGCCCGGCGCCGCTGTCGGCAGCGCACCGATCGCGGCGGCGGCCTGCACCGGCTCGCTGATGGGGGCAGGGCGCCAGCAGGTGATCCAGCGCGCTTTCCAGCGGGTGCGGACCAAATGGGCCGCCGAGGGCGTCGAGATCAGCCAGATGGAATGGGTCGGCACCATCCGCTATCCGCCGAGCGTCACCGCCGCAGTCGAGGCGCGGACCCAGACCGAGCAACGCACCCTGGCCGCCCAGCAGAAGGCCGCCGAAGCCCGCGCCAACGCCGAGGCGGCCATCGAAACGGCCCGCGGCATCGCCGAAAGCACCCGCCTGCGCGGCGAGGCCCTTCGCGCCAATCCCGAGATCATCCAGCAGATCTACGCCGAAAAATCCCAGGGACTCTGCCCGCCGGGAACCGACACCTGCATTATCGGCCAGGGGGCTTGGGGGCTGGTGCCCGGGAAGGAATAGGGTGGGCGTAGAGCGAGGGTTTCACGACCACTCAAACTCAAACCCGTCATCGCCCGACTTGTGCGGGCCGCCCAGGCACACCAAGCGAGCCTGATCAGGCGGGTTGAAGCCGATGAGCCCGCATTTGGAGGATCGTGTTCCTGGGTGGCCCGAACAAGTCGGGCCATGACGGAGCTTGTTGGTTATGCGTCCAGCAGCCCGCGCACGCGCAGGAAGATCTCCTCGAACATCGCCGGCGTCAGCCGTCCGGTGTTCGTGTTCAGCCGGGAGCAATGGTAGCTGTTGATCACGGTGTAGGGGCCGGCCGTGAACTGCGAGCCGTGGCCGGGCTCGCCCAGTGAGGCCTTCAGCCCCATCGCCCGCAGCACGCTGCGCCGGGCCACGTCGCCCAGGGTGACGATCACCTTCAACTCGGTCAGCTCCGACAGCTTCGCCGCGAAGAACGGGCTGCAGGTCTTTTCCTCACTGGTCTCGGGCTTGTTCAGGGGCGGGGCGCAACGGACGACGTTGGTGATCATCACGCCGCTCAGGGCCAGATCATCGTCGCCATCCGGGTCATAGGTCCCGGTGGCGAAGCCGGTCTTCTTCAGGGTCTCATAGAGCAGCCAGCCGGCATGGTCGCCGGTGAACGGCCGTCCCGTGCGGTTGGCCCCGGTGCGACCGGGCGCCAGACCTGCGATCAGCAGGCGCGCGGCGGGGTCGCCAAACGAGGGGGCAGGGCCGTTCCACCAGTCGGGGTTCTGGCGCTGGTTCTCGCGCCGGTACTCGACCAGGCGCGGGCAGAGCGGGCAGTCGCGCGAGGGTTCGGAGAGGATGCTCATTGTCTCATGCCGCTCAGACCTCATCGTCCGCCTCCACCTCGGCGCGGGTGCGGGCAGGGGGGTCCTGCAGGAAGCGCGGGGTCGGCGCCCGGGCCGGCCGGCCGATGATGTCGCCGAGGTCAGCCAGGTCGACGAAGGCGTCGCACTGGCGGCGAAGGTCGTCGCTGACCATCGGCGGCTGGGATTTCACGGTCGAGACCACGGTCACCCGCACGCCCTTGCGCTGGACGCCCTCGACCAGCGCCCGGAAGTCGCCGTCGCCGCTGAACAGCACCACGTGATCGGCCTTGCCGGCGATATCCATCATGTCGACGGCGATCTCGACGTCCATGTCGCCGCGCCAGCGCTTGCGGCCGTTGGCGTCGGTGTATTCCCGCGCCGGCTTGGTCACCACGGTAAAGCCGTTGTAGTCGAGCCAGTCGACGAGCGGCCGCAGCGGGGAAAAGTCATCGCCGCTCTCGGCCAGGGCGGTGTAGTAGTAGGCCCGGATCAGCACCCCGCGCTTGCGGAACTCGTCCAGCAGCTTGCGGTAGTCAATGTCGAAGCCCAGCGCCTTGGCCTGGGAATAGAGGTTGGCCCCGTCGATGAACAGGGCGAGCCTGTCGGTCGGATAAAACGTCATACTTTCAAATCCTTGAACGCAATATCTCAATCAATATCGGACGAATCCGTCGTCATCGCCCTGGGGAGCAATCTAGCGGGAGGGCATGCCTCCTGCGAAGCCCTGCTGGAGGCGGCGCTGGCCCGTTTCCCTGCGCATGGACTGATCGTCACGGCCCGGTCCGGCTGGTGGCGCTCCGCAGCCTGGCCCGACCCGACGGCGCCGGCGTACTTCAACGGCGTGGCGCTGGTCGAGACGGCCCTGACGCCCCGCGAGACGCTGGACGCGCTGCATGCCATCGAACGCGAGTTCGGGCGGGAGCGGGGAGAGATCAACGCCGCCCGCACCCTCGATCTGGACCTGATCGCGTTCGGCCGCCGACTCATCGACGAGCCCGGCCTGGACCTGCCGCACCCCCGGGCGCATGAGCGGTTGTTCGTCATGGGGCCGCTGGCGGAGATCGCGCCGGGCTGGGCGCATCCGGTCAGCGGCGAGACGGCAGCGCGACTGGCTGCGGTGGCGCGCGTGGGGCGTGACGCCACACCGGCCTGATCGCGCTTGCGGCGTTGCACAATGACGCGCAAAACTCTATGTACCCCGGTCCCACCGGAACCAGAGAATCCAATATGGCCCGCGTCACCGTCGAAGATTGCGTCGAGAAGATCCCCAACCGCTTTGGTCTGGTCCTCGTCGCCGCCCACCGCGCCCGCGCCATCTCGGCCGGTTCGGCGCTGATGGTCGACCGCGACAACGACAAGAACCCGGTCGTTGCCCTGCGCGAAATCGCCGACGACGTGGTCGACAATGACGGCCTGAAGGAAAGCCTGATCGGCACGCTGCAGCGCGTCGACGAGCGCACGGAAGCCGAGGAAGAGGCGGAAACCATCGCCCTGCTGTCGGATCCGACCCACATGCAGATGAGCGAACAGGAACTGATCCGCGCCCTGCAGAGTGACCGCGACGGCGGTCAGGAGGAGCGGTACTGAGCCCTGACGGCACAGATCCGCTAGAGACCACCCTGGAGGCGGCGCCGGCCGCCGCCCCCTATCCCCCGAACACGACTCCTGAAACGCCCGCCCCGGCGTCGCATACGGCTGCCCGCGCCAAGGCTGCGGGCCCCAAGTTCCTGCGCCAGTACGAACTGATCGAGCGGGTCCGGGCCTATGACCCGACCGCCGACGAGGGGCTCCTGAACCGGGCCTATGTCTACGCCGTGCGGATGCACGGCTCGCAGACCCGGGCGTCGGGAGACCCCTATTTCGCCCATCCGATCGAGGTGGCCGGGATCCTGACCGAATACCGGCTCGACACGGCCTCGATCGTCACCGCCCTGCTGCATGACGTGATCGAGGACACCTCGGTCACCCGCCAGGATATTGAGGAGCTGTTCGGGGCCGAGGTCGCCGAACTGGTCGAGGGCGTCACCAAGCTTTCCACGCTGGAACTTGCGGCCGAACACGCCCGCCAGGCCGAGAACCTGCGCAAGTTCATCCTGGCCATCTCCAAGGACGTGCGCGTCCTGATGGTCAAGCTGGCTGACCGCCTGCACAACATGCGCACGCTGGGCTACATCGCCAAGCCGGCCAAGCGCGAGCGGATCGCCCGCGAGACCCTCGACATCTACGCCCCGCTCGCGCGCAACATCGGCTGCCACCGGATCTGCACCGAACTCGAGGAGCTGGCGTTCGAGCACCTCAATCCGGTCGCACGGAACGCCATCCTGCGCCGGCTGGAGGCCATGCGGGTCGACCAGGGCAAGGCCGTGCAGCAGGTCAGCGGTGACATAAGCCGCATCCTTGACGCCGAGGCCATCCCGGCGCGGGTCTTTGGCCGCGAGAAGCACCCGTTCTCGATCTGGCGGAAGCTGCAGCGCAAATCGATCGGCTTCTCGCAGATGAGCGACATCTACGCCTTCCGCGTGATCGTCGACAGCGAGGATGACTGCTACCGGGCGCTGGGCCTGATCCACCGCCAGTGGCCCTGCGTTCCCGAGCGGTTCAAGGACTTCATCTCCACACCCAAGCGCAACAACTACCGGTCCCTGCACACCACGGTGATCGGGCCGCGCGGCATGCGCGTCGAGATGCAGATCCGCACCGAGGTGATGGACCGGGTCGCCGAGGACGGCGTGGCTGCGCACTGGCGCTACAAGAACAAGTCCTACGGCTTCGACCGCGAGGCGATGGAGGCGGAGGGTGGCCGTGACCCCCTGGCCAGCCTGCGTCAGCTGGTCCAGGTGCTGGAGCACGGCGGCGACTCCGAGGAACTGGTCGAACACGCCAAGATGGAGCTGTTCCTCGACCAGGTGTTTGTCTTCACACCCAAGGGCAAGCTGATCACCCTGCCACGCGGCTCGATGCCGCTGGACTTCGCCTACGGCGTCCACACCAACGTCGGCGACACTACCGTCGGAGCGAAAATCAACGGCGAACTCAAGCCATTGCGGACAGAACTTCAGAACGGCGACGTGGTCGAGATCGTCCGCGGGCCCAAGCCTGCGGTGCTACCGGACTGGCGCTCGCTGGCCGTGACGGGCAAGGCGCGCTCGGCGATCCGCCGGCATATCCGCCAGACCGAGAAGGAAGAGTTCCTGCGCCTCGGCGTGGCGGCCATGGACCAGGCCTTCGGCCGCGTCGGCAAGACCCGCTCCGGCGTGACTTTCCGCCCGGCCCTCGACCGGTTCGCCGTCGCCAGCGAGGACGAGCTGTTCGACGCGGTCGGGCGCGGCCGCTTTTCCCCGGCTGATGTGCTCGAAGTCATCTTCCCGGGTCTCAAGGACTCGGAAAAGGCCGCGGTCAGCGCCAGACGCCGGATCGAGGATGGCCGCGAGGCCCATGTCTTCGTGGTTGGCGACAAGGTTCGCACCGGCTCGATGATCCGCTTCGCCACCTGCTGCCGGCCGGTGCCAGGCGACCGCATCGTCGGGATCGCGGTGGAGAAGGCCATCGAGGTTCACGCCATCGATTGCCCGACGCTGGAACAGTTTGATGACCGCCAGGACCTGTGGCGGGACCTGCACTGGACCGCCGAAGCCGAGCGCCACACCGTGTCCCGCACGCGCCTGCGGGCCACGATCCGCAACGCCCCCGGCGTGCTGGGGGAGGCGTGCACGATCATCGGCGAGGTCGGCGGCAACATCGTCAATCTGAACATGCACTACCGGGGCGACGACCATTTCGACGTCGACTTCGACCTCGACGTTAAGGACGCCCGCCACGCGACCAACATCGTCGCTGCGTTGCGAGCCAATCCTTCCATCGAGACGGTGGACCGGGCGAAGGGCTAGGACCCAGCCTCCGTCATGGCCCGGACACGCCCGACCAAGACGATCGTGGCTTAGCGGTTCAAGGCGGTGACCGCCGCCACCGTCGCGCTGGTCAGCGGCGAGGGCAGGGCGTTCAGCGGAAACCAGCCGCAGCCGCCCAGCTTGTCCGGCTCCAGCACGACAGGCTCCCCGACGCTGTCCTCCACCAGATAGACCGGCGCGACCCAGTGCTGACCGTCGCCGAGGTCGATGGTGTCGGCGATGCACAGTAGCCGCCCCGGCGTGATGGTCAGGCCCAGTTCCTCGGCGATCTCGCGGGCGCAGGTCTCGCGCGTCGTCTCGCCCCAGTCGGTCTTGCCGCCCGGCAGGCCCCAGTGGTTGGCTTCCGGTTCACGCAGTCGCTGGACCAGCAGGAGGCGGCCATCGCGGATGATCGCGGCGCCGCAGCCGACTCGGGGGACGGGGTGAGGGGAGGTCATGAAGCCTCTTACCGTTCCTCCCCCGCGAGGGGGAGAGGGGTGCGCGGCGGTAGAGGGATTGGGAGCGATCCTGCCTGACGACGCCAGCGCATCCCTCTCCACCACCCTCCGGGTGGTCCCCCTCTCCCTCGCGGGAGAGGATGGCGCGTTTTGGGAGGCTGGTCGGACTCGGTTCCCGCCGCTATCTAACCTGAATGACCCAGGAAGACGTCCTCAACGAGTTCCGCGGCGCCGACGCGCTGCGAGAAGGCCACTTTGTCCTGTCCAGCGGGCTGCATAGTCCGGTGTTCCTGCAGAAGAACCTGGTGTTCGCCGAGCCGGACCGCTGCGCGCGCCTGTGCAAGGCGCTGGCGGCCAAGATCATCGCACAGGTTGGCCAGCCAGATGTGGCGATCAGCCCGGCCGTCGGCGGCATCATCCCCGGCTACGAGACAGCGCGGCACCTGAACGTCAGGTCGCTGTATGTCGAGCGCGAGGGCGGCGCCTTCAAGCTGCGCCGCGGCTTCTCGATCGAGCCGGGCGCGAAGGTGGTCATGGTCGAGGACATCGTCACCACGGGTCTGTCGTCCCGCGAATGCATCGCCGCGATCCGCGAGGCCGGGGGTGAGGTCATCGCCGCCGCCTGTATCGTCGACCGGTCCGGCGGACGGGCTGACGTGGGCGTGCCGCTGATTGCGCTGGCGACCCTCGATGTGCCCGCCTACGAGGCCGACAAGCTGCCGCCCGAACTGGCCGCCATCCCGGTGCAGGACCCGGGAAGCCGGCGGCTGAAGGGATAGGATCGCGATGAACCCGCTCCGCCTCGGCGTGAACATCGACCATGTGGCGACCATCCGGAACGCCCGGGGCGCCAGCTATCCCGAGCCGCTGCGTGCGGCCGATCTGGCGCTTGCGGCCGGCGCGGACGGCATCACCGCCCACCTGCGCGAGGACCGGCGGCATATCTCGGACCGCGACATCGACGAGCTTTCCGACCTCTGCCTCAAGCGCGGCAAGCCGTTGAACCTGGAGATGGCGGTCACCGAGGAGATGCTCGGTATCGCCGTCGCCCATCGCCCGCATGCCGCCTGCCTCGTGCCTGAGCGGCGCGAGGAGGTGACCACCGAAGGCGGCCTGGACGTCGTCGGCGGCCACAACCGCATCGCGCCCGCTGTCCAGCGTCTGCGCGAAGCCGGCTGCCGGGTGTCGCTTTTCATCGAGGCCGATCCCGCCCAGATCCGCACCTCCGCCGACATCGGCGCCCACGTCGTCGAGCTGCACACCGGTGCCTATTGCGACGCCCTGCGCTCGGGAGACCACGACCGGGCGGACATGATCCTGCAGCGACTCAGGGGCGGCGCCCGGCAGGCGTTCGAGCTGGGTCTGGAAGTCCACGCCGGCCACGGCATCGACTTCGCGACGGTCAAGCCGGTTGCCGCCATTCCCGAGCTGATGGAGCTGAACATCGGCCACTTCCTGATCGGCGAGGCCATTTTCACCGGCCTCGCCCCGGCCATACAGCGCATGCGGGTGCTCATGGACGCAGCGCGAGCCGAGCTGGCCGCATGATCATCGGCATCGGCTCGGATCTCAGCGACATCCGCCGTGTCGAAAAGACCCTCAATCGCTTCGGCGACCGGTTCATCAATCGCACGTTCACCGACGTCGAGCGCGAGCGGTCCGAGCGCAAGGTCAACGCCCAGGGCGGTCGCGCGGCCAGCTACGCCAAGCGCTTCGCCGCCAAGGAGGCCTGCGCCAAGGCGCTCGGCACGGGCGTGCCCCGGCGGGGCGTCCACTGGAAAGACATGGGTGTGGTCAACCTGCGGAGCGGAAAGCCGACCATGGCCCTGACCGGCGGCGCGGCCGAGCGGCTGGCCGAGCTCATGCCCGAGGGTATGGTGCCCGTGATCCACCTGTCCCTGACCGACGACCATCCCTACGCCCAGGCCTTCGTCATCATCGAGGCCTTGCCGGGGCCGGCATGACGACGAGTTAACGGGCGCGCCGAAACGGACTAGCCTAGGGTTCCAGAACCGGGGCGGGGTCGCCCAGCCGACAGAGACCGTGCGCATGAGCGACGCCGCCAACACGCCAGCCCAGGACCCCGTCGACGACGTCGTCGCCACCCAGGATGTGGATGCGCCGGCCGCCGAAGCGCCGGGCGAGCTGGTCGAGATGGCCAAGACCATCGTCTACGCGCTGCTGATCGCGCTGGTCCTGCGGATCTTCATCTTCCAGCCCTTCACCATCCCCTCGTCGTCGATGCGGCCGAACCTGCTGATCGGCGACTACGTCGTGGTATCCAAGTTCAGCTACGGCTTCAGCCGGCACTCCATCCCTTTCAGCCCGCCACTGTTCAGCGGACGGCTGTTCGCGGCGACGCCGAAGCGCGGCGATGTCATCGTCTTCAAGACCCCCGCCGAGGGGCACAAGGACCTCATCAAGCGCCTGGTCGGTCTTCCGGGCGACACCATCCAGATGACCAACGGCGTTCTTTCGGTGAACGGTGTGGCGCTGCCGCGCGAGGCGGCCGGACTGGCCGACGGCGACAACAGCGCCTGTCCCAACCGGGCCACGCCGGCGCGCTATCTGGAAACCAACCCCGACGGTCGGCAGTACATCACCTACGACTGCGGCCTGGGTCCGCTGGACACCACGCCAGTCTATCTCGTGCCCGAAGGCCAGTATTTCTTCATGGGCGACAACCGCGACAACTCGCTGGACAGTCGGGTCGCGCCGGAGGCCGGTGGCGTGGGCTATGTCCCTGCGGAGAACCTCGTCGGCAAGGCGGAGACGGTGCTGGCCTCGTGGAAGGAGGGCGCGTCGCTCTTCAAGCCCTGGACCTGGGTGCTGAACCTGCGCTGGAACCGGTTCTTCCACTCCATGAAGTCGCAGGCGCCCGCCTGATCCGCCGCCAATACGCCATGAACGCGAAGTAGCGGGCGTCAGGCTTGCCGCTGTCGTATAGGCGGACTAACCAGACTCGCGGGGGTGTTTCCCGCTTCATCGAGAAGAGAGCCGCGCGCGCACTATGACTGACGCCGCCGAACCGCAGGCCGAGACCATCGCCGATTCGAAGCCGCTGGCGCTCGATACGCACCACGACGAGACGCCGCCCCCGGCCGGCGTCGACGCTGTCAGCGAGACGATCGAGATCGTCAAGACGGTGGTCTACGCCCTGCTGATCGCGCTGGTGCTGCGGATTTTCCTGTTTCAGCCGTTCACCATTCCGTCGGCCTCGATGGAGCCGAACCTGCTGAAGGGCGACTACATAATCGTCTCGAAGTTCAGCTACGGCTACAGCAAGCACTCGATCCCGTTCAGCCCGCCGCTGTTCAAGGGCAGGGTCTTCTTCAATGCGCCCGAGCGCGGCGACATCATCGTCTTCAAGCTGCCGTCGGACAATCAGACCGACTACATCAAGCGCCTGATGGGTCTGCCCGGCGACCGGATCCAGGTGAAGGCCGGCGTCGTGTACGTGAACGGCAAGGCCAACGCCCGCGTTTATGACGGACCTGGCGATCCCGGGACCTGCTGGAACGGCTCGACCGTCCAGCGCTTCCGCGAAACCAACATGGATAGCCGCCCCTACCAGACCTATGACTGCGGTCCGCGCGGCGACGTGGACGACACCGGCGTCTATATCGTGCCCGAGGGCCACTACTTCTTCATGGGCGATAACCGCGACAACTCGCTGGACAGCCGCGTCGCGCCGGAAGCCAGCGGCGTGGGCTTTGTGCCGCAGGAGAACCTTGTGGGCCATGCGCGGATCATCCTGCTGTCGTGGAACGGCAAGGCCTCGCTGTTCAAGCCCTGGACCTGGTTCCTCGACGCCCGTCCGAGCCGGTTCTTCAACGTCCTGAAATGAACGCCAGACTCGAGGCGGTAACGGCCCTCGAACGGCGCATCGGCCACGTCTTCGCGGACCGTGAGCTGCTCGAGCGGGCGCTGACGCATTCCAGCGTCGGCGACGGCGCGCGCAAGGTCCGTCACAACGAGCGGCTGGAGTTTCTCGGCGACCGGGTCCTGAACCTGCTGGCGGCCGAACGGCTTCTGGCGCTCGATGTCGACGCCAGGGAAGGCGTGCTGTCGCCCCGCCTCGCGGCGCTGGTCAACGGCAAGGCCTGCGCCCGTGTGGCGCGGCACATCGGCCTGGCGCCCGCGCTGCGTCTCTCCGGATCGGCGACGAAGATCGGCGCCCGGGAGTCCGACGGCGTGCTGGGCGACGCCTGCGAGGCCCTGATTGCGGCGCTCTACATCGACGGCGGGCTGGACGCGGCGCGCAACTTCTTCAACGCGGCCTGGCAGGAGGAGTTCGACGCGCCGTCGAACACCCGCGGCCACGACCCCAAGACCCGGCTGCAGGAATGGGCCCAGAGCCTTGGCCTGCCGCTGCCGGGATACAGCGTCATTGCGCGAAAGGGGCCGGACCATGCCCCTGTGTTCACCGTCGAGGTGACCGTCCAGGGCCACGACCCGGAACAGGGCGAGGGCCGTTCCCGCCAGGAAGCCGAAAAGTCCGCCGCCCTGGCCATGCTCCTTCGCCGCGAGGGCCGGGCCGACTAGTCGGGGACATGTACCAAAGGTACGTGTCCCCTAATCCCGGAGCCGCCCGGTTGGGGGACACGTACCTTTGGTACATGTCCCCGCGGTACATGTCCCCGACGGCCAACTGTGCTACAGGCCGCCGCAATGACTTCTTCATCCCCCACACGCGCGGGTTTCGCCGCGATCATCGGCGCCCCCAACGCCGGCAAGTCGACCCTGACCAACCGCCTTGTCGGCGCCAAGGTCTCCATCGTCACCCGCAAGGTCCAGACGACCCGCTTTCCCGTGCGCGGTGTTGCCATGGCCGGTTCGTCACAGATCGTGCTGGTCGACACCCCCGGCATCTTCACGCCGCGCCGCCGGCTGGACCGGGCCATGGTCCGTTCCGCCTGGTCGGGTGCCGAGGATGCCGACGCCGTCGTTCACCTGGTCGACGTCCAGGCCCAGCTCGCCGTGAGCGGCGAGGGCAAGGCGGAAGGGGCCGACAAGAAGGCCGTCCAGGACGTCCACACCATCATCGAGGGCCTCAAGGGCGCCAAACGCCAGGCCATCCTGGCGCTGAACAAGATCGATGGCGTCAAGCGCGACCGCATGCTGGCCGTGGCCCAGACGCTGTTCGACACGGGGGTCTATTCGGAGGTGTTCATGATCTCGGCCGCCACCGGCGCCGGGGTCGAGGACCTGCGCGACAAGCTGGCCGGGCTGATGCCGGAGGGCCCCTGGCTCTATCCGGAAGACCAGACCGCCGACCTGCCGGTGCGCCTGCTGGCAGCCGAGCTGACCCGCGAGAAGCTCTATCTGCGCGTCCACGAGGAGCTGCCCTACGCGGCGACGGTCGAAACCACCGCCTTCGAGGAGCGCCGCGACGGCTCGGTGCGCATCGAACAGACCATCTTCGTCGAGCGCGACGGCCAGCGGGCGATCATCATCGGCGAGAACGGCCAGACCCTGAAATGGATCGGCTCGGCCTCCCGCGAGGAGCTGTCCGAACTGCTCGACCGCAAGGTCCACCTGTTCCTGCACGTGAAGGTGCGCGAGAACTGGGCCGACGAGCGGGACATCTACCAGGGAATGGGTCTGGATTTCGACGTCTAGGGGACTGGCTCGCCGCTCCCACCAATTCCGCTCATCCCGGCGAAGGCCGGGACCTAGGCTTTTTCAGAGCTTCGGCTCGCGGTTCAGCTAAAGCCCAGGCTTGCCGGACGGATGAGCGGCTGTTTCAAAAACACCTGGGTCCCGGCCTTCGCCGGGATGAGCGGAGAAAAGACATGCGCACGCTTGCCCTGACCCTCACGCTGTTGATGACCGTGGTCGCCCAACCCGCCCGCGCCGCGACTCCCGAACAGGACATCGCCGCGGTCCTCGACGCCCTGCACGTGGCTGCGGCAAAAGCGGACGGCCCGGCCTATTTCGCCCTCTACACCCCGGACGCCACCTACCTCGGCACCGACGCCGCCGAGCGCTGGAGCCTCGATGAGTTCAAGGGCTACGCGATGCCCTACTTCTCGAAGGGGCAGGGCTGGACCTACGTTCCGCGCGAACGGCACATCACCCTCGCGCCGGTCGACTGCCGCTGCGTGGCCTGGTTCGACGAACTGCTCGACAGCAAGAGCTATGGGACCAGCCGGGGCACCGGCACGCTGGTGCTGACGCCGGACGGCTGGAAGGTCTCTCAGTACGCCCTGACCTTCCCGATCCCCAACGACCTGGCCAAGGACATCACGGCGAAGATCAAGGCCTTCGAGGCGAAGGCAAAGTAGCCCGCCTTGAATCCTTCCCCGATCGAGGGGGAAGGGAGGTGCGCCGCGCCCCTCGCGCCTGTCGCCTCAACCCGCTATCTCAACGCCATGGAATGGGAAGACGACGCCTTCGTGCTCTCCGCCCGCTCGCATGGCGAGTCGGGGGCGATCGTCGATCTGCTGACCGAGGCGCACGGCCGGTTCGCGGCCCACGTCGCCGGCGGCGGCTCGCGCAAGATGAAGCCGTATCTGCAGGCCGGGGCGCGTGTGCGCGCCGGCTACCGGGCGCGGATGTCGGACCAGCTGGGTTCTGCGCAGCTGGAGCCGGTCGGCGAAGGGCCCTCCGCGCTGTTCGATGATCCCCTGGCCCTGGCGGGTCTGGCCGCCGCCGCCGCCGTGGCCGCCGGCGCCCTGCCGGAGCGTGAGCCGCATCCCGGCGCCTACTACGCCTTTGACTCGCTCAGCAACGCCTTCAGCCTGACCGACATCTGGCCGGCGATCTTCGTGCGCTTCGAGGCCGGTCTGCTGCAGGAACTGGGCTTCGGGCTCGACCTCAGCAAATGCGCCTCGACCGGGGCGACGGACGACCTCGTCTGGGTCAGCCCTCGCACCGGCCGCGCCGTCAGCCGCGTAGCAGGCGAGCCGTTCGCCGACCGGTTGTTGCCGTTGCCGGGCTTTCTGCTTGGCTCGCAGGGCGGGCTGGTTGAGGGCGACATCCGCAAGGGCTTCGACCTGACCGGACACTTTCTGGAGCAGTTCGTCTTCGGCCCGCTGAACCGGCCGCTGCCGCCCGCCAGGGTCTGGCTGCTGGAGCGGCTGGCTGACGCTGGGCGGCTTTAGGTTAGAGTGCTCCGGCAAGGAGTCTCGCCATGACCAACCCGCCCGCCATCACCCTCGCCGAACGACTGAGCCGCCTGGCCGCCCTGCGCACGCAGATGGACGCGGCAGGGGTCCGGGCGGTGCTGCTGGGGGCGACATCGAGCCTGCGCTATTTCACCGGCCTAGTCTGGCATCCCTCCGAGCGGCTGTGCGGGGTCATTGTCCATGCCGACGGGCGACTCGAGTACGTTTGCCCAAGGTTCGAGCTGGAGAAGGTCGCAGGCATCGTCGGCGTGCCCGGTGAGATCGTCACCTGGGAAGAGCACGAGAACCCCTACGCCCTGGTCGCCGACCGGATGGGCCCGGCGGGACGCCTGGCGGTCGACGACCAGATCGCGCTGTTCATGTTCCTCGGCTTGCGCCGGGCACTGGGCGATGAGCGGCTGACGGACGCGGGACCGATGATCAATCGTCTGCGACGCTGCAAGTCGCCTGCGGAGATCGCGCTGATGACCCGCGCCAAGGCGATCACCATCGAGGTGCATCGCCGCGCCTGGCAGAGCCTGACCCCTGGCGTCCTGACCTCGGAGGTCACCCGCTTCATCGACGAACAACACCGGCTGCTCAATGGCGGGACAGGGTCCAGCTTCTGCATCGTCTCGTTCGCTGAGGACACCGCGCTGCCGCACGGCGGCGAGACCGACCGCGCCCTGACCGAGGGCGACATGGTGCTGATCGACACCGGCACCACGCTCGACGGCTACAACAGCGACATCACCCGGTCGTACGTCTTTGGCGAGGCGACGCCGCGCGTCCGGCGCATCTGGGACATCGAAAAGGAAGCACAGGCCGCCGCCTTCGCCGCCGCCGCGCTCGGCAAACCCTGCGAGAGCGTCGATGACGCCGCCCGCACTGTGCTGGTCCGCCATGGCCTGGGGCCCGGCTACCAGTTGCCGGGTACGCCGCACCGCACCGGTCACGGCATCGGCCTGGACGTCCACGAGTCGCCCAATCTGGTCCGCGGTGACTCCACGCCGCTCGAGGTCGGGATGTGCTTCTCCAACGAGCCGATGATCGTCGTGCCGGGCGTGTTCGGCGTGCGACTGGAGGATCACTTCCACATGACTTCGTCGGGGCCGAAGTGGTTCACCAACCCGCAGTTCAGCCTCGATGACCCGTTCGGGGATCTGGGCGCGTTCGAGTCGTGAGCCTGCCCGTCATCGATCTGGGGGTGCTATTTGGTGATAACGCCAAAGGTCGGGCGGCCGCTGCGGCGCAGATCGGCGCAGCCTGTCGCGCGGACGGCTTCTTCTATGTCACCGGTCACGGCGGAGAGGGGCTGTTCGCCGACCTGCAGGACGAAAGCGAGCGGTTCTTCGGACTTCCGCTCGAAGAGCGCATGGCGATCGCCATGGCCAATGGCGGCCCGGCCTGGCGCGGCTTCTTTCCGGTCGGTGGCGAGCTGACCTCTGGCCGGCCTGACCTGAAACAGGGGCTCTATTTCGGCGAGGAGCTGGGCCAGGACGATCGTCGCGTCGCCGCCGGCTGGCCGATGCACGGCGCCAATCAGTGGCCGCCCTCCCAGCCGACGCTTCGACCGGTCGTGACCGCCTGGATGGACGCCATGACACGCGCGGGACACGCCCTGATGGAAGGCGTCGCGCTGAGTCTCGGCCTGCCGGACCGCTACTTCCACGACCGCTACACCGCCGACCCGACCATCCTGTTCCGCATCTTCCACTACCCGGCGACGCCGCCGGCGGATGGCGCGGACTACGGTTGGGGCGTGGGCGAGCACACCGACTACGGGCTGCTGACCCTGCTGGCCCAGGACAGCAACGGCGGATTGCAGATCAAGGGCCGGGACGGGGTCTGGTTCGATGCCCCGCCGATCCCCGGCGCGCTGGTGGTCAACATCGGCGACATGCTCGACCGCCTGACCCAGGGCCTCTATCGCTCCGCCCCGCATCGGGTGGCCAACACCAGCGGCCGCGATCGCCTCAGCTGGCCGCTGTTCTTCGACCCGGCCTTCGACACCGTCGTCGAGCCGCTGCCGCTCACGGCCGAGGTCAGGCGCGAGGCCCGCTGGGATGAGGCCGATCTCGGGGCTATCACCGGGCCGTACGGCGACTATCTGCTCGGCAAGGTCGGGAAGGTGTTTCCGGGGCTGAAGGCGGACGTGCTGTAGGTGCGTGGTTCGAGACGCTCGCTTGAGGCTCGCTCCTCACCATGACGATTAGACGCGCAGCCCACCAATCTTTGTCATCCTGAGGAGCGATCCCTCGGGATCGCGTCTCGAAGGACGCAGGGACACCCCCGCCCGCTCGCGCTAAACACCGGCAGCACCTGAGTTTCCGATTCGAGCATGACCCTCCACACTCCCCCGCCGGGTGACGGCGATCGCATTCTTGAAGAGCCGCTGACCGAAGCGCTGTCGCGGCGCTATCTGGCCTATGCCCTGTCGACCATCAGCTCGCGGGCGCTGCCTGACGTGCGGGACGGGCTCAAGCCCGTGCACCGCCGGCTGATGTACGCCATGAGCAACATGCGGCTCAGCCCCGAGGCTGCGGCGCGCAAATGCGCCAAGGTGGTCGGGGAGGTGATGGGTAACTTCCACCCGCACGGCGACCAGTCGATCTATGACGCGCTGGTCCGCCTGGCGCAGGACTTCGCCCAGCGCTACCGGCTGATCGACGGCCAGGGCAACTTCGGCAACATCGACGGCGATAACGCCGCGGCCATGCGCTACACCGAGTGCAAGATGACGCCTGCGGCAATGCTGCTGCTGGACGGCATCGACGAGGACGCTGTCGACTTCCGCCCGACCTACGATGGCCAGGACGAAGAGCCGGTCGTGCTGCCTTCGGGCTTTCCCAATCTGCTGGCCAACGGCAGTTCGGGCATTGCGGTCGGTATGGCCACCTCGATCCCGCCGCATAACGCCGCCGAACTGATCGACGCCTGCCTGCTGCTGCTCAAGCGGCCCGAGGCGAGCACCGCCGACCTGATGGAGCACGTCCGCGGTCCGGACTTCCCGACCGGCGGCGTGATCGTCGAGCCGGCCGGCTCGATGCTCGACATGTACGAGAGCGGTCGCGGCGGCGTGCGGGTGCGCGCCCTCTGGACGAAGGAAGAGCAGCCGCGCGGCGGCTGGCAGATCGTCATCACCGAGATCCCCTACCAGGTGAAGAAGGCCGAGCTGGTCGAACAGCTGGCCGACCTGATCGAGAGCAAGAAAGCCCCGCTGCTGGGCGACGTGCGCGACGAGAGCGCCGAAGACGTCCGGCTGGTGCTGGAGCCGAAGAGCCGCAACGTCGAGCCGGAAGTCCTGATGGAGAGCCTGTTCCGGCTGTCCGATCTGGAGACCCGCTTTCCTGTTAACATGAATGTTCTCGACGCCCGCGGAACCCCTGGTGTCATGGGCCTCAAACAGGCCCTGCTGGCCTTCCTGGCCCACCGCCGCGAGGTGCTGGTTCGCCGGGCGCGGTTCCGGCTGGGCAAGATCGAGGCCCGGCTGCACATCCTCGATGGCCTGCTGATCGCCTTCCTGAACCTCGACGAGGTAATCCGCATCGTCCGTTACGAGGACGAGCCGAAGCAGAAGCTGATCGCGGCGTTCGCCCTGACCGATATCCAGGCCGACGCCATCCTCAACACCCGCCTTCGCCAGCTGGCGAAGCTGGAGGAGATGGAACTTCGCCGCGAGCATGCCGACCTTGCCGAAGAGCGCGACGGTATCGTCGCCATGCTGGCCGACGACAGGCTGCAGTGGAAACTGGTTGGCGAGGGGCTCAAGGATGTTCGCAAGATCCTCGGGCCCGATACCGCCGTCGGGAAGCGCCGCTCGGTCTTCGCCGACGCCCCGAGCGTCTCGATTGAAGCCTCGGTCGAAGCCTTCGTCGTCCGTGAGCCGATCACGGTGATCCTGTCCGAGAAGGGCTGGATCCGCGCCGCGAAGGGCCGTGTCGAGGATCCGTCCGAACTGAAGTTCAAGGAAGGCGACAAGCTCGGCTTCATCGTGCCGGCCGAAACGACGGACAAGCTGCTGATCTTCGCGTCTGACGGCCGTTTCTTCACGCTCGACTGCAGCAAGCTTCCGAGCGCGCGCGGCCATGGCGAGCCCCTGCGCTTGATGGTCGACATCGACGACCGGGTGAAGATCCTCGACGTCTTCCCGCACAAACCTGGTCGCAAACGTCTGCTGGCGTCGAAAGCCGGCTACGGCTTCATTCTGCCCGAGGAGGAGGCGCTGGCCTTCCGCAAGGCCGGCAAACAGGTGCTGAACGGCGAGGCGCTGATTTCGCTTGAGGCCACCGGGGATCGCGTGGCCGTGGTTGGTGATAACGGGAAAATCCTGGTCTTCGCGCTCGAGGAACTGCCGGAGATGCCGCGCGGCAAGGGCGTCAAGTTGCAGACCTACCGCGAGGGCGGCCTGCGGGATGCGCTGGTGTTCACGGCCGGCGCCGGCGCGGCCTGGACCGACGCCGCCGGCCGCACCCGTGACTGGCCAGAGTGGAAGGACTGGGAAGGCCGCCGTAGCGCCGCCGGCAAACTGGCGCCCAAGGGCTTTCCCACCAGCAAGCGGTTCCGCCCGAAGTAGCGCGCCTCTTGCTTGCCGCACCGGCAACGGGCGCAAGGCTCTGCGCAGTGACCGGTGACCCGTTGCGTGGGGAAATCACATGACAATCTGGCGTAATTCGGTGTTGGCGGCTGCCGTCGCGGTGCTGGCCTTCTCGGGGCCGGCGGCGCAGGCGTGGCCTGGCAAGCCCAGGGCGCCGGCCGTCTCGCCGCTGGGGCTGCCCCGCGCCACGCCTGAGTCCGTCGGCTTCTCGTCCGAGCGCCTGGCGAAGCTGGACGCGACCCTGAACGGGATCGTCGACTCCGGCCGGATGCCGGGCGTCCTGACCCTGCTGGCGCGGCACGGCAAGATCATCGCGGTCAACGCCCACGGCGTGAAGGACGTCGCCACTGGCGCGCCGATCACCGAAGACACCATCTTCCGCATGTACAGCCAGACCAAGCCGGTCACTGGCGTCGCGATGATGATCCTTTACGAGGAGGGGCGCTGGCGGCTGGATGAGCCGGTCACGAAATACATCCCCGAGTTCGCCGGCCTCAAGGTGTTCAAGGGGGTCGACGCGGACGGCAAGCCGATCCTCGAACCGATCGCGCGCGCGGCCACCATGCGCGAGCTGATGACGCACACGGCGGGCTTCGCCTACGGACTGGTCGCCGACAACTATGTCGACAAGGCCTACCAGGAATCCGCGCTGTTCCGGCAGCCGTCGCTGAAGGAGGGCATGGGCATCCTGACCACCCTGCCGCTGGCCAGTCAGCCGGGCGAGCAGTGGATATACAGCGTCGCCGTCGATATTCAGGGCTATATTGTCGAGAAGCTGTCGGGTCAGACCCTGCCGGACTTCATGCGCAGCCGCATCTTCGCGCCGCTGCAGATGAACGACACCGACTTCTGGACCCCGGAAGCCAAGCGCGGCCGGATGGCGTCGCTCTACATGTTCAGTCCGCGTGAGCGGAAGATCGTCCCCGCCGAGGGCTTCATGGTCCTGCCGGTCGACAAGCTGCCGGAGGCGGCCAACGGCGGCGGCGGCCTGGTCTCGACCCTGCGCGACTACACCCGGTTCGCCCAGATGCTGCTGAACGGCGGCGAGCTGGACGGTGTGCGCATCCTGGCGCCGGGCACGGTGAAGCTGATGGCCAGCAACCACCTGACTGACCTGCAGCTGGCGAAGGCGCCGCTGGGCGATGGCGTTGGCTTCGGCCTCGATGTCGCGGTGGTGATGGATCCGGTTAAGGCCGGCACGCTGGCGGGCAAGGGAACCTACAGCTGGGGCGGCGCAGCCGGCACCTGGTTCTGGATCGATCCCGAGAACGACGTCATTTTCCTCGGCATGATCCAGGTGCTCGGCGGCAGCGCGGCGCGGCTCGATGAGCTGTCGCAGGCGCTGGTCTACCAGGCGCTGGTCGATCCCTCGAAGTAGGGATAGCGTCAGGGGGACTCGCCCGGAGAGACCCTGTGACCCTGATCATCATTCTCGTCATCATCCTGGTGCTCGGCCTGGTCGTGGTCGGCGTCTACAACCGGCTGGTCGCGCTCAATACGCGGTCCGACCAGGCCTTCGCCGACATCGATGTCCAGCTCAAGCAACGCCACGACCTGATCCCCAATCTGGTCGAGACCGTGAAGGGCTACGCCACCCACGAGAAGGGCACGCTTGAGGCGGTGATCGCCGCACGCAACGCCGCCACGAGCGCGGGGTCCGTCGCCGACAAGGTCCAGGCCGAGAACATGCTGACCGGCGCCCTGCGCCAGATGTTCGCCGTCGCCGAGGCCTATCCGGACCTCAAGGCCAACAGCAACTTCCTCGGCCTGCAGGGCGAGCTGTCCGACATCGAGAACAAGCTGGCCGCCGCCCGCCGGTTCTTCAACAACGCCGTGGCCGAGTTCAACGCCGCGCGGCTGTCGTTCCCGGCCGTGGTGTTCGCCGGCATGTTCGGCTTCAATCCCCGCGCCCTGTTCGACCTCGGCGAGCAGCGGGCGGCGCTCGATGTTGCGCCCGAGGTCAAGTTCTAGGATCCGCGTCATGGGGGCCGTCGGCCTCTTCAGCCACATCCAGAGCAACAATCTGCGCTCGGCCCTGCTGCTGGCGGGGTTTCCCGTTCTGCTGCTGGGAATTGTCTATGCGCTGACCCTCGGCATGATCGGGTCGGGCATGCTGCCGTCGACGGGTTCGGTCGGTGGCGACCTTGGCCAGGCCGGCATGTTCATGCTGGCGGGCGCGCCGCTGGCGCTGATCGTTACGGCCGTGTGGTTCGCGGTCGCCTATTTCGGCAACCAGGTGATCATCGACCTCGCCACCGGCGCGCGGCCGGTGACACGCACCGACGAACCCGAGCTCTACAATCTGCTGGAAAACCTCTGCATCTCTCGCGGCCTGACCGCGCCAAGCCTGCGGATCATCGAGACCGACGCGCTGAACGCCTTCGCCACCGGCCTGAACGAGAAGCAGTACAGCATTACCGTCACGCGGGGCCTCATGACCGCGCTCGACACGGCCGAGCTCGAGGCGGTGCTGGGCCACGAACTGACCCATGTGATCAACCGCGATGTGCGGACCATGATCATCGCCTCGGTCTTCGCCGGCATCATCACCCTGATCGCCGAGATGCTGTTTCGGTCGGTGCGGTTCGGGGCGCTCGGCGGGCGGCGGAGCGGGAACAACAAGGGGGCAGGGGTCTTCATCCTGATCGCCTTTGTCGCCGCGGCCATCGGCTGGCTGCTGGCGGCCGTCATTCGCATGGCCCTGTCGCGCAGCCGTGAGTTCGTCGCCGACGCCGGTGCGGTGGAGCTGACGAAGAACCCCGACGCCATGATCAGCGCCTTGCGCAAGATCGAGGGCCACAGCGCCCTGCCGGCCCCGGAGTCGGTCCAGGGTATGTTCATCGAGAACCACGAGAAGGGCTTTGCCAGCCTGTTCGCCACCCATCCGCCGATCAGCAAACGCGTCGAGGCGCTGGTAAGGTTCGCCGGCGGACGTGATGCGCCTGTCGTACTCACCGGGCCCCTGGACTCCCCGCCGCCAGGTCCCTGGGAACCGACGACCTAGAACGCCAGATGCAGGAACTGGTTGAACGGGCTGGCGGCGTAGTCGCCGAACGCAGCGCCATTGGTGAAGCCACGCTTGCGATACAGGGCCAGCGCAGGTTCAAAGCTCTCGCCGATGCCTGTTTCGAGGCTAACGCGGTGGTATCCGCGTGTCGCCGCCTCGTCGAGGATGTGGTCGAGCAGCGCGGCGGCGACGCCCTTGCGGAGGTGATCCGGGTGCGTGCGCATCGACTTCACTTCGCCGCTGTCGGCGTCCAGCGCTTTCAGCGCGCCGATACCCGCCAGGAGACCGTCAACCCGCACGGTCCAGACGGTGACATCCGGGGTCTGCAGTCCCGACAGGTCCAGGGCGAACACATGTCCGGCAGGGGTGTTGGCCTGCATGCCGGCCAGGTGGATCGCCAGGAGCTGACGAACGTCTTCGGCAGCGAGGTCAGCCGGGCGGATCGTCAACACGGCTAGGGCGCCTTGCTGCCCAGCCTGGCCACCACCGGCCCGCGCAAACGGCGTTCGCGGGCGAGGCTTTCCTCGGCCTCGGCGCGGTCGCGGGACGACATCAGCATCCAGCCCTGGGGCCGCAGCACCTCCAGGGGCGAGAAGCGAGCCTTGTAGGCCATCTTCTCGCTGCCCGGGACCCAGTAGCCCAGATAGACGTAGGCCAGCCCGTTGAGGCTGGCCTGGACGACGTGATCGAGGATGATGAAGGTGCCGAGGCTGCGCTTCACCGCCCGCGGATCGTAGAAGCTGTAGACCATCGAAAGGCCGTCGCTCATCACATCGATGAGGACGCAGGCGATCAGGTCGCCCGGGCCGTCATCAGGCGAGGGAAGCCGGTATTCGATGATGTGGGACCGGACGGCCGTGTCCTCGACCATCGCGACGTAGTCCGGCCAGGTCATCTCGGCCATGCCGCCGTCGGCGTGCCGGGCGACGAGGTAGCGACGCAGCAGGTCGAACTGTTCCATCGTCGCTTCGGACTCGACCAGGTGCCGCCGAAGGTCTCCGTTGCGGGCGAGCGTCTTCCTTTCGGAGCGGGAGAAGACGTAGTCCATGACCGGGAGCCGCGCCGAGGTGCAGGCGGAACAGGCCTCACAGGCAGGCCGGTAGGCGATGTGCTGCGAGCGACGGAAGCCCGCCTGCGTGAGACCATCGTTGACCGAAGCGCCGTCCGAGGCCGGCAGATGGGCGAAGACCTTCCGCTCCTCCCGACCCGGCAGATAGGGACAGGGGGAGGGCGCGGTCAGGAAGAAACGCATCCGTCTCGATGTGAAATGATGCGTCACCTGCCCCTACGCCTTCCGGCTCTCCTCTGCCCCGCAACGATTAGGAGGCAGGACGCGCTTCCGCGCAAGCGGGGTTTGGCTGATCATTGTTCAACGATCCGGCGGGAGGACAGGCGCCTCGCGCAGAAGCACAATCGAGATGCGCCGGTTGCCCGCCAGCATGGGATCGTCCGGGAACAGAGGGTCTGAGTTCGCCTTTCCGGCCACCTGGTAGACCCGGTCTGGCGTGACCCCGAACCCCTGGAGCAACTGACGGGCGACATCGGCGCGCGCCGAAGACAGGGCCCAGTCGCTGGACTGGGTGCGGCCATTGGGACTGATGCTCGTATGGCCGCTGATGGTGATACGATTGGGCAGCTGGTTGATGATCCGCGAGATCGCCCGCAGCAGGGTGCGCGCCCGGTCATTCGGCATGGCCGCGCCATCCTTGAACATCGAGCGCCCCTCCTGATCGACCAGCTGGATGCGCAGGCCTTCAGGGGTCTGGTCGATCAGGATCTGCTTCGACAACTCAGCCAACTCAGGCATGTCCTGCAGCGCCTGCTTCAGCGATTGGGCGGCCGAGGTGAAGGCTGCGTCCTCGCGAGCCTGGATTTCCTTGCGCAGCGCCTCTTCGGACGCGGCCTGCAGCGCGCCGGCGCCGGTCGTGTCCGCGGTCTTGCCCGGATCCTGCGGGTCAGTCGGCGACTCTGGCGAGGTCTGTTCGATGATCGCCGAAGAGCCGGACGATTTGGCGCCGTCTTCGCCAAGGGACGTCCCGCCAAGAATGCCACCGGACCCGCTGGTGGTCTCGGACACGCTCGCCGGCGCGAAGTAGTCGGCGATGCCGCGCTTCTGC
>CAIOHT010000104.1 GCA_903858185.1 uncultured Caulobacterales bacterium | reverse complement strand
TCGGACGGCTTGTCGCGGAACACCGTCAGCGCATCGGCATCGACCACCAGCGCCGCGCCCGTGCGGGCCAGGGCGAACAGGTGAGCGCGCGTAGCGGGCGTCACCCCGGCCGCCGGGCCGATGATCACGGCGTCAGCGCGGTCGGCGGCCTCGGTCAGGGTCTGTTCGGTTTCGAACGCGCGGACCATGATCGCTTCGAGATGCGCGGCGTTCACAGCGGCCGCAGCGGGCGAGGCGAGTACGGTCACCACGCCGGCACCGATCCTCAGACCTCCCCGCGCCGACAGCCGCGCGGCGCCGGTGTTGAGCGCATCACCACTGACCACGGTCAGCCGCCCGCGCGCATGTTTGTGCGAGGCCGCGCCGGGCCATGGGAAGTGTTTCAGCCAGACGTCCGGGCGGTTCTCGACAAGGGTCGAAGGCGTCGGGCCAAGGCCGATGTCAGCGACGACGATCTCGCCGCAGGCCGAGCGTCCGGGTTCGAGGGCATGGGCGATCTTGCGACGATGGAAGGTTACGGTCAGGGCCGCCTTGAACGCCGCCTCGCCCCGGACCTTGCCGCTGTCACCGTCGAGGCCGCTCGGCACGTCGATGGCCACGACCGGAGTCGCCGTGCGGTGCGAGGCCTGGGCCCGGCTCAGGGCAGCCCCGTCCAGCGGCCGACTGAGGCCGGCCCCGAACAGCGCGTCGACGACGAGATCGGCGGACCTTACGGCGGCGGAGAGCGGCAGGGTCTCGCCGCGCCAGCGGGAGGCGGCGGCGCGGGCGTCAGGCGTCGTCGGCGGGGCCAGGGTCTCGACCCAGACTGACCAACCCCGGCGCTTCAGCAGCCGCGCGACAACATAGCCGTCGCCGCCGTTGTTGCCGGGTCCACACAGCACGGCGACGCGGCAGGGCTGGAAGCGCGCGCGGATCGCATCGGCGACGGCGCTGCCCGCCCGGTCCATCAGGACCGACCCCGGCGTCCCGGCCACGATGGCGGCCTGGTCAGCCACCGTCATCTGTTCGACCGTCAGGATATCCGGCGCGGCGCCCACGGCGTCTCCTTCAGAGGACCTGGGTTGAAGCTTCGCGCCCCTTTGCGATCAGGATCAAGGCATCATCGGTAACCTCGAACACCTGCATCGAGCAGTGATCGGGTCGGAACCCCATCACGAGATCCCCTCCGCCGACGAGGCTCACCGCGCCGTTGATCGCGACGAAGTGGCTGAAAATCGCCGCGCCGGCATGGTCGGCCACGGCCTGGGCCACATCGCGACGCCAGGCGTTGTAGTCCAGATCGCCCTTGATCTCGCTCCAGCGCCCGCCGAACGCCTCGCGCAGCCATGCGCCGCGATCCTCGTGGCTGACCGCTTTCGGGGTAGGGATTTCCCCGACGCGGGGATCGATGATCAGGTCCACGCCGAGCGCGTCGGCAAACGGCTGGGCCGTCTCGCGACAACGGCGCAGGGGTGAGCTGACCACACGCGTCGGCCGCGCCTTCGCAGGCAGGGCCAGCAGGATTTCAGCCACCCCCCGCGCCTGGGCCTGACCGGTCTCGTCCAGGCCGGGATCATCATCCTGGTCGCCCCAGGTGGCCGAAGGCTTGCCGTGCCGGATCATGTAGGTGCGAGACATCTGGCCTCCAAAGCCAAAACTACTGTCATCCCGGACGGCCGAAGGCCGATCCGGGACCCAGACCAAATCCAGGCCGAATCTGGGTCCCGGCTCTCCACTGCGTTTCGGCCGGGATGACAGTCTAGGGTGGTTTAGTCCGGCGTGAACAGGTTCCGCTTGCCGTCCGGATGCCGGCCGACGGTCCCTGACCGGCCGACGCCTTCGCGGCCCTCGAGATCGCGCAGGGTCGCCTCGTCGTCCGGGGTCACGGCGATGAAGCGGCGGTCGTGACTGTCGCGGCCGAAGACGATGCCCATGTGATAGCCGTCGCGGGTGTGCACAACGGTGTATGCCTCGATGGTCGCCGGGCCTTCCGGGTGCTCGACCAGCGCCGGATGCGCCAGGGCGTCGATCTGGCGCTGGATCACCGCCGGGTCCTCGCGCTCCCAGACGCCTTCGACCGGCCGTGTCGAATAGATGCCGACCGACTGTTTGGTCAGATACCAGCCATTGGCCGTGCACAGGCCCCAGCTCTGCGGACGGTCGCGCAGCTTGCCCATCATCGTGGCGATGGAGTGCATGGCGTAGTTGTTGCCCGGCCCGCCCATGTAGGGCAGCCCGCCGGTGACGGTCAGGCCGCGCGGGTCGTCCAGCGACAGGCCCAGTTCTTCCGCCCCGACCTCAACGGCGATCGGGAAACAGGAATAGAGGTCGATAAAGTCGAGGTCTTCGAGACCGATGCGGGCCATCTCGAGGGCCCGCTTGCCGGTCAGGCGCATCGCCGGACTGGAGTGGAAGTCCTGACGGTCCGAGGGGTACCAGAGGTCGCTTGCGTCGGCGCAGCCGTGCAGGAACACCCATTTGTCCTCCGGCACGCCCAGCTCGCGCGCCTTGCGCACGCTGGCGATGATCACGCCGGCGGACTGGTCCACCTCCATGATCGCGTTGAGGTATTTCGGATAGGGGAAGCTGATCATCCGGTTCTGGTCGGTGACCGTGACGACTTCCTCTTCGCTGCGCTCGGTCGGGAACCAAGCATGCGGATTGGTCGAGGCGACCTTGCTGAACGGCGCGAACAGTTTGCCCAGGCGCTTCTGGTGATCGTCGATCGACCGGCCGTCACGGGCCCGCAGGGCGTTCTCGAACATCGGATAGACGTTGATCGGCCGGTTCAGGCCGTGGGCGTTCTCCTGCGGCGTGGTGCCGGGACGCGGATCACCCATCCGCTTCGGCTCATCCTCGATAGCGTAGGGATCTTCCCAGCCGGCGAAGCCCGCGCCGCCCTTGAGCCGCTTCATCAGCGAGCCGAGGAACTCGGCGCCGACGGCGATGGTCAGCTCGTTCTCACCCCGCGCGATCCGCTCGCAGAGGGTGTTGATCACCTGCTGGGGGCTGTTGCCGCCCATGTGGGTGTAGACTTCAAAGGTCGTGTCAGCCCCGACCGACTTCGCGAACGACGACGGCGGATTCTTCATCCTCGGAAACGGCAACTGCGACAGCGCGCCCGGCGCGTCGATCGTGAAGCCGACCACGGCGACCCCGTCGAGCTGGGCCAGGGCCTCGCTCCCCAGGCCGGCGTCGGCGACAGCGCGATCCGCCGCGATCTTGAGCAACTCCAGCGGAGACGGCGAGGTGTTCGCCGGGCCCCGATACGTGAATTGACCCGCTCCGATGATCACCGGTGTGTCGTCGCGCATCGTTCCACTCCCTTCAGACAGCATTTCCGCCTCGGTATCGTCCTGCCCCGGCGGCAACCAAGGCCTTTGGCGCGGCGCCCTTGTGTTAGGCGCCCGGCGCCTGTTTGATGGGCGCCCCATCCTTTTACGCTGCGCTGCAACGCACGTCCGGGGCTACGGGCCTTGAACCGCTGCGAGGCCCCGTGCTCCGTCGCGCCAACCGCGCCACAGAGGGCCGCATGAAGAAGATTGAAGCGATCATCAAGCCGTTCAAGCTGGATGAAGTGAAGGAAGCGCTCCAGGACCTCGGGGTCCAGGGCATGACCGTGCTTGAGGCCAAGGGCTATGGTCGCCAGAAGGGCCACACCGAGCTCTACCGCGGCGCCGAGTACGTCGTGGACTTCCTGCCCAAGATCAAGGTCGAGGTGGTGGTCTCTGACGACCAGCTGGAGGGCGCGCTCGAGGCGATCCAGACCGCCGCCCGCACGGGTCGCATCGGTGACGGCAAGATCTTCGTCTCCGAAGTCACCGACGTCATCCGCATCCGCACCGGCGAGGCCGGCGCGGCCGCCGTCTAGTTCTGCACACGACCAACCATACCGTTTCGCACCATCAAGCTCAGGGGATAGGGCACATGGCCAAGGCAAAAGACATTCTGGCGATGATCAAGGAGAAGGACGTCAAATACGTCGACGTCCGCTTCACCGACATTCGCGGGAAGATGCAGCACGTCACCTTCGACATCGACCTCGTCGACGATGATTTCCTCGAAGACGGCACGATGTTCGACGGCTCGTCGATCGCCGGCTGGAAGGCCATCAACGAGTCGGACATGAAGCTGCGTCCGGACCTGTCGACCGCCTACATCGACCCCTTCTACCAGCAGACCACGCTCTGCCTGTTCTGCGACGTGGTGAACCCGGACACGGGCACCCCCTACAACCGCGACCCGCGCTCCATGGCCAAGACGGCCCTGGCCTATGTGAAGTCTTCGGGCGTGGGCGACACCGTCTACTTCGGCCCGGAAGCCGAGTTCTTCATCTTCGACGACGTGAAGTGGTCCACCGACCCGCACAACACCGGCTACAGTTACGACTCCACCGAACTGCCGGCCAACACCGGCAAGGCCTATCCTGAAGGCAACATGGGCCACCGGCCGGGCCCCAAGGGCGGCTACTTCCCGCTGAACCCCGTCGACAGCGCCCAGGACCTGCGCGGCGAGATGCTGGCCGTCATGGGCGAGCTGGGCATGAAGCCGGAAAAGCATCACCACGAAGTGGCGCCCGCCCAGCATGAGCTGGGCCTGAAGTTCGACACCATGATCGTCATGGCCGACCGCCTGCAGCTCTACAAATACGTGATCCACAACGTGGCCCACGCCTATGGCAAGACGGCCACCTTCATGGCCAAGCCGATGTTCGCCGACAACGGCTCGGGCATGCACGTGCACCAGTCGATCTGGAACGACGGCAAGCCGCTGTTCGCCGGCGACCAATACGCGGGTCTGTCGCAGATGTGCCTTTGGTACATCGGCGGCATCATCAAGCACGCCAAGGCGATCAACGCTTTCGCCAACTCGACGACCAACAGCTACAAGCGCCTGGTCCCCGGCTACGAAGCGCCGGTGAAGCTGGCCTACTCCAGCCGCAACCGCTCTGCCTCGATCCGCATCCCGCACGTCGACAGCCCCAAGGGCAAGCGTATCGAGTGCCGGTTCCCCGATCCCATGGGCAACCCGTACCTGACCTTCACGGCCCTGCTGATGGCCGGCCTGGACGGCATCGAGAACCGCATCGATCCGGGCGCGCCTGCCGACAAGAACCTCTACGATCTGCCGCCCCGCGAGCAGAAGAAGATCCCGGAAGTCTGCGGTTCGCTGCGCGAGGCGCTCGAGAACCTCGACAAGGACCGGGCCTTCCTCAAGAAAGGTGGCGTCATGGATGACGACTTCATCGACAGCTACATCGAGCTAAAGATGGAAGAGGTCATGCGCCTCCAGCTGCACCCGCACCCGGTCGAATTCGACATGTACTACAAGTGCTAGCGGCTTGGGGACATGTACCGAAGGTACGTGTCCCTCAGTCCAGCGACCGGGCTTAGGGGAGACGTACCCTCAGTACATGTCCCCGATATCCAGAGGGCCGGAGAGCGATCTCCGGCCCTTTTGCTGTCGGGGACTGCCCTGGCAGCACGCACCCTGTCGCAATACAGCAACAGAACCGTCGCAACTGCGACTTATCCACAGATCGAACGCTGTTCGCGATAGATGCCCCCGGCGTGCGCTCCAAATGTGAGCCCAGCGCTCTGAAGGGCTGGGGGCGGCTTTCAGCCCGCGTATCCGCTCTCGCGGCGGACAGCATGAGGATGACACCATGAATTCCACCCGCTCGGTCACGCGTCACGCGCTGGCCCTGTCCTGCGGCATCGCGGCCCTGACCGCGGCCCTGGCGACCGCCGCGCCCGCGCTGGCGCAGGAAACCACGGTCGGCGAGGTCGTCGTCACGGCCCAGAAGCGCAGCGAGAACCTGCAGGACGTGCCGGTCTCGGTCGCTTCTCTCGACGGCGAGCAGCTGGAGACAATCTTTGCAGGCGGCGGCGATATCCTGACCCTGGCCGCCAGGGTGCCGGCGCTGTACGCCGAGTCCTCGAACGGCCGGATCGCGCCGCGCTTCTACATTCGCGGCCTGGGCAACACAGATTTCGACATCGCGGCCTCCCAGCCGGTCTCGGTGATCCAGGACGAAGTGGTGCTGGAGAACGTCGTCCTGAAGAGCTCGCCGCTGTTCGATCTCGACCGCGTCGAAATTCTGCGCGGCCCGCAGGGTACGCTCTTCGGCCGCAACACCACTGCCGGTATCATCAAGTTCGACAGCATCAAGCCCAGCGACAGCTTCAGCGCGCGCGCCACCGGCTCCCTGTCGACCTACAACACCCTGACCTTCGACGGCGGCATCGGCGGCCCGATCGTTCCGGGCAAGCTGTCGGCCCGCGCCTCGGTGCTGTGGCAGCATCGCGAGGACTGGATCAGCAACGCCTTCACCGGCAAGGACGACGCGCTCGGCGGCTTTGACGAGACCGCCGCGAGGCTCCAGCTGCTGTTCACGCCGACCGAAGAGCTCTCGGCGCTGTTCAACATCCACACCCGCAACCTGGACGGCACCTCGGCGATCTTCCGCGCCAATATCCTGACGCCAGGCAGCAACAAGCTGAACGCCAACTACAAGGCCGACACGGTGTTCTTCGATGGCGGCGGCAACAACCCGCAGACCTACGACGGCTGGGGCTCCTCGCTGAAGGTCGACTACGACTTCGGCGGCGCCACCCTGACCTCGATCACCGCCTGGGAAACCACCAACGGCCAGAGCCGCGGCGACATCGACGGCGGCAACATGGTCACCGGACCGGGCTTCATTCCCTTCCCGTCCGACACCACTGACGGTGTGCGCGACCTGGACCAGTTCAGCCAGGAAGTCCGCATCGCCAGCGCTGACGGCTCGCCGCTGACCTGGCAGGTCGGCGCCTACTACTTCCACTCGGAACTGGAAGTGTTCACCGATCCGGGCTTCGTCGCCCAGACGACGCTGCTGCACGAGAACACCTCCTGGGCGGTGTTCGGTCAGGCGAGCTACGAGATCTCCGAAGACCTGCGGGTGACCGGCGGCCTGCGCTGGACCAGCGACGAGAAGGACCTGACCGATGTTTCGGCGCCGATTCCGTTCGCGCCGGTGAGCGCTTCGGACGAGCAGGTCAGCTGGGACGTCAGCCTGTTCTACGACGTCTCCGACGACGTGAGCGTCTATGGCAAGGTCGCTCGCGGCTTCCGCGGACCGTCGATCCAGGGCCGCGACGTGGCCTTCTTCGGCGCCCCGTCGGTGGCCGATTCCGAGACCATCCTGTCCTGGGAAGCCGGCCTCAAGAGCGAACTGTTCAACCGCAGCGTCCGCCTGAACGCGGCGGTATTCACCTACACGGTGGATGACATCCAGCTCAGCGCCATCGGCGGCGCCCTGAACGGCACGCTGTTGCTCAACGCCAACCAGGGCAAGGCCTGGGGCTTCGAGATCGACGGCGAATGGGTGGTCACGCCGAACCTCGTGCTGACGGCCGGTTACAGCTACAACAACACCGAGATCGATGACGCAAACCTGACCGTCGCGGTCTGCGCCCAGTGCACTGTGACCGATCCAGTCAACGGCCTCGGCCGCGCCTTCGTCAACGGCAACCCGTTCCCGAACGCACCGGAATCGATCTTCGACTTCACCGCCCGCTACAGCCATCCGTTCGGCGACGGCGGCGAACTGTTTGCCTTCACCGACTGGAACGTCCAGGGCGCCACCAACCTGTTCCTCTACGAGTCCAGAGAGTTCAACAGTGACGGAAACTTCGAGGGCGGCCTGAAGCTCGGCTATGCCCGCGAGGACGGATCCTGGGAGCTGGCGGTGTTCGCCCGCAACCTCACCAACGAGGCCAACCTCAAGGGCGGCATCGACTTCAACAACAATACCGGCTTTGTGAACGAGCCGCGCGTGGTCGGCGTGACGCTCAGCGCCCGCCTGCCCTGACAGATCAGTGAGGGTCAGGGCGTTCCCTGACCCTCACGATCAAACCTAAAGCGCTTCTCCCGGCGTCACGACGCCGATACCGCTCTGGCGCAACACGCGGGCGGCGTCGGCGCTGCCGGCCTGGGCCGCCTGGCGCAGCCAGCGGACGGCGGCGGCCTCGTCCTGGGGAACGCCGTCGTCGCCTTCGGACAGCAGCAGGCCGAGATAGTACATCGCGTCGCCGTGACCCTTCCTCGCCGCCGTTTCCCACCAGCGCCTCGCCTGCCGGGGATCGCGGGCGACGCCTTTGCCGGCGAGGCTGCGGATGCCCATGTTGACCATCGCGTTGGGATCTTGGTCGTTGGCGGCCTTGCGAATCCAGGTCAGCGCCTCGACATCGTCGAGCGGCACGCCCTCGCCGGTCTCGTACATCAGCCCGATGAAGAACATGGACCCTGCGTCGCCCTTGGCGGCCGCCGCCCGCCACCAGCGCATGGCGGCCACGAGGTCCTTGTCCATGCCCTTGCCCCAGAAGGCCATGGCGCCGAGCTGGGCCATGCTCTCGGAGTCGCCGAGATCCGCGGCCTGCTTCCACAGCGCAGCCGCCGCCTTTTCGTCCTTCGAGCCGCTGTCACCCTTCAGCAGCATGATGGCCAGATTGTGCATGGCGTCGGTGTCGCCCTGGGCGATGGCCGCCCGGTACCAGCGGGTCGCCTCCGCCTTGTCGACGGGCACGCCGAGGCCGAGGTCGTAGGTCACGCCCAGATTGAACAGACCGCGCACGTTGCCGCGCTCGGCGGCGCTGCGGGTCCAGCGAAGCGCCTGTTCGGCGCTCTCTTCGACCCCGATGCCCTCGCCATAGATGTAGCCGAGCGAGGCCATGGCATCGGCCTGCCCCTGACCGGCCGCCGCGAGCCAGAGCCGCGCAGCCTCCTCGGCGTCGTAGGGCACGCCGCAGGCCTCGGAATGCAGGTAGCCGAGCGCGGCCATCGCCTCGATATCCTTCGCCGCAGCCTTCTTCTGCGTATCCGCCACGAAGGCGGCCGACTTGCAGGACTCCAGCAGCTTCAGCTGCCAGGGCGACTTCACACCACCGGCCAGGGCAGGCCCGGGCAGGGACATGGCCGCCAGGCCAAGGGCCAGAACAGCGGGATACAGGACGTGCTTCATGGGCGAAGACTGCCCTGCCGCCCGCCGGCCTTCAATCGCTTTGGCGTCACAGTCAGCCGGGATTGCACTCGCCTGTCCGGGCGACGCTGACACCGGCCGCGGCGGCCGTGCAGGCGTTGCCGTAGGTCTTGCCGTCGGCACCGCAAACCGGACGGTACTCGCGCGTGCACATCTGCGGCCGCTTGCGGCAGGTTCCCGAGCCGTCCGCGACCGCCTGCATCTTCGGCGTCATGCTGCAGTAGAGGCCGGGCTGACACTGGAAGCCGGCGATGCCGCCACACAGACCGCCCTCGGCAACGGGCGTGCGCCCCGGTGGCGGCGTCGGCGCCGGACCACCACCCGCCGCCCCGCAGGCCGCGCCCAGAATCATCATCAGGCTCACCGCCAGGCTGACCTTGATGAAGCGTCTCATTCGTCGTCTCCGTTCAGGTCCCTCGCCCGAATGCTGGGCTTTCAACGCCGGACTGTCGAGAAGGCTTCAACCGCCCTTGATCAGCGGCCTCATTTGGTCTGATCTGCCCCCCTTCGAGTCTGGGGCGAGGCGATGACATCACGACTACGCGCGGCATTGGCCGCGGCGGCGACAGCGGCCTTGCTGGTCGGCTGCGCGACATCCGGGACGTCCGCTTCGACGCCGACCAAGCCGACGGCTTCGACGCCTGCCAAACCTGTGGCGGCGGGGCTCGATCCGGCGGCGCGACCCGATCCGTTCCCCTCGACCTATGCGCCCCTGCCGTCGCGGCTGACGGCGATCCGCGGCGCGACGATCCTGACGGCGACAGGTCAGCAGATCGACCGCGGCGTGATCGTGTTTGTCGATGGCAAGATCGTCGCCGTCGGCGGCGCCGAAACAGTCATTCCTGAAGGCGCGACGCTTGTCGACGGGACCGGAAAATGGGTCACGCCCGGCATCATCGACGCCCACAGTCACCTGGGCGTCTATCCCTCGCCCGGCGTCCCTTCCCGTTCAGACGGCAACGAGGGCATTGATCCGGTCACCGCCAACGTCTGGGCGGAACACTCGATCTGGCCGCAGGATCCCGGCTTCAACCGGGCCCGCGCTGGCGGCGTCACCACGCTGCAGATCCTCCCGGGCTCGGCCAACCTGTTCGGCGGCCGGTCGGTCACGGTGCGCAACGTGCCCTCGGTCACCATGCAGGGGATGAAGTTCCCCGGCGCGCCCTACGGCCTGAAGATGGCCTGCGGCGAGAACCCCAAGCGCGTCTATGGCAATCGGAGCCGCGCGCCGGCCACGGCGATGGGCAACGTCGCCGGTTACCGTCGCGCCTGGATCGACGCCGCCGACTACGGCCGTCGCTGGGACGACTATCGCGCCAAGATCGCCAAGGGTGAACGCGCCGATCCGCCGAAACGCGATCTCGGCCTGGACACGCTCGTCGGCGTCCTGCGCGGCGAGATCCTGGTCCAGAACCACTGCTATCGCGCCGACGAAATGGCGGTGATGATCGATGTGGCGCGCGAGTTCGGCTACAGGATCACGATGTTCCACCACGCGTCCGAGGCCTACAAGGTCGGCGCGCTGCTGGCGAAGGAGGGCATCTGCTTCGCCACCTGGGCCGACTGGCAGGGCTTCAAGATGGAAGCCTACGACGGCATCGAGGCCAATGCGGCCATCGCCTTCCGGGCCGGCGCCTGCACCGTTATCCACTCGGATGACGCCATCATGACCCAGCGGCTGAACCAGGAAGTCGCCATCGCCATGGCCGCCGGCAACCGCATCGGCCTCAAGATCACCGAGGCCGAGGCCATCGCCTGGATCACGATCAACCCGGCGAAGGCCATGGGCATCGACGGCCAGACCGGCTCGCTGGTCGCCGGGAAGCGGGCCGACGTGGTGCTCTGGAGCGCCAACCCGTTCAGCGTCTACGCCCAGGCCGACAAGGTCTTCATCGACGGCGCACTGGTCTACGACCGGCGCGACCCGCGCTACCAGCCCAAGTCCGACTTCGAACTCGGCCAGCCCGGTGAAGGGGCCTTCCACCCATGAAACGCGCCCTCCTCGCCCTCGCCGCGCTCGCGCTGGCGACCCCGGTCTCCGCCGAGACGGTGGCCATCATCAACGCCCGCCTCGAGACGGCGGCGACGGCCGGGACCATTCCCAGCGGCGCGATCGTGCTCAAGGACGGCAAGATCATCGCCGTCGGCGCGGGGGTCACGGCTCCGGCCGGCGCGCGGGTGATCGACGCCGCGGGTGGCACGGTTTCCCCCGGTCTGATCGCGCCCTCCTCCAGCCTGACCGTCACCGAAGTGGAGCAGGTGACCTCCACCCGCGATGACCGCTCGGGCAAGCTTTCGGCCGGGTTCGACATCAGCTACGGCGTCAATCCCAACAGCACGATGATCCCGCTGGCCCGCCAGACCGGCCTTACCCGCGTGGTCGCCACCCCGGTGCTCTCGCGCGGCGGCGGCGATGGTCACAAGCACGATGACAGCGGGGCCGAAGAGTTCGCCGGCGGCGGCGGCGGCGACGACACCGAGCCGATGATGTTCGCCGGCCAGGCGGCCATCGTGGGTCTGGCCGCAGGCGATCAGGACCCGGTCGTTCGGGCGCGCGTCGCGGTGACCCTCGACCTCGGCGAAGCCGGCGCGCGCAACGCCGGCGGCTCGCGCGGCGCGGCGCTGGTGCTGGTCAAGGCGGCCTTCGAGGACGCCCGCGCCTTCGCCCGCAATCGCAGCGCCTATGACCGCGGCGAGACCCGCGAGTTCGGCTTGTCGCGCGTCGATCTCGAAGCCCTGATTCCGGTGGTCGAGGGGCGTACGCCGCTCCTGGTGCGGGTGAACCGCGCCAGCGACATCCTGCAGGTCCTGCGCCTGGCCCGCGAGGAGAAAATCAAGATCATCCTCGAAGGTGCGGCCGAAGGCTGGCTCGTGGCGCCGCAGATCGCGGCGGCCGGCGTCGGGGTGATCCTCGACAGCCAGGCGGACCTGCCAGACAGCTTTGAAAGCCTCGCCGCCCGCCTCGACAATGCCGCACGCCTGCAGGCCGCCGGCGTGACCGTGGCGATCATGGGCAGCCGCGACCTGAACAACATGCGTCAGCAGCGCTTCAACGCCGGCCTGGCCGTCGCCAACGGCCTGCCGCGCGATCAGGCCATGGCTACGGTCACGGCCAATGTTGCGAAGATCTGGGGCATGACCGGCGTCGGATCGCTGGTCGTCGGCCAGGAAGCCGATGTCGTCCTGTGGACCGGCGATCCGCTGGAAACCACGTCCTGGCCGAAAGCCGTGTTCATCGGCGGCGTCGAGCAACCCCAGAGCACGCGCGCCTTCGAACTGCGCGACCGCTACGCGACGCCCAGCGCGAGCGGGTATCCTCCGGCGTATCAGTAAATCCGCTTCCTTCTCCCAGAGGGAGAAGGTGTCGGGCGGAGCCCGACGGATGAGGGGTTAAGGTGTCCTGCCTTTCGGCAAACGCCGTAACCCCTCACCCTCCCGCCCGCCTCGCGGGCGGGCCCCTCCCTCTCCCGTTGGGAGAGGGAATTCCTTGCCCCTCCCTCTCCTTCGCCGCATACCCCAGCGTTCCCGAATCGTTCGAAACTGACGCGTCATGTCCGCTTCCCCCGTCCAAAGCTCCCTGTTCGACGACGCCCTGAACCCGCCGGTCGCGCCGCCGCTGGCGCAGGCCAGCGCGCCTGTCCCCGCCCCGGCCCCCGCCGCCACGAAGGCGACACCCGGCGGCTACACGGCCAGCGACATCGAGGTGCTGGAAGGCCTTGAGCCGGTGCGCAAGCGGCCCGGCATGTACATCGGCGGCACCGACGAGCGGGCGCTGCACCATCTGTTCGCCGAGGTGCTGGACAACAGCATGGACGAGGCCGTCGCCGGCCATGCGAAGCTGATCGAGGTGATCTTCGACGCGGACGGCGCCCTGACGGTGAAGGACGACGGCCGTGGCATCCCCGTCGACGCCCACCCCAAACACCCCGGCATGTCGGCGCTCGAGGTCATCATGACCGTGCTGCACTCGGGCGGGAAATTCTCGGGCAAGGCCTACGAGACCTCCGGCGGCCTGCACGGGGTCGGCGTCTCGGTGGTCAACGCCCTGTCCGAGCGGGTCGAGGTCACGGTCTGGCGCGACGGCTTCGAGCACCGGCAGGTGTTCTCGCGCGGCAAGCCGCTGGGCAAGCTGGAGAAGATCGCGCCGTCCAAAAAACGTGGCACGGCGATCAGGTTCATCCCCGACCCGATCATCTTCGGCGAGGGTGCGGTGTTCAAGCCGGCGCGCCTGTACCGGATGGCCCGGTCGAAGGCCTATCTGTTCCGCGGCGTGCAGATCAAATGGACCTGCGATCCCTCGCGGATCCAGGACCAGACGCCCGCCGACGCGGTTTTCCATTTCCCCAACGGCCTGGCGGACTTCCTGGCCGAGCGGATCAAGTCCGTCGCAACGGTCACCGAGACCGCCTTCAGCGGCCGCATCGAGCGGACCGGCGAGGCCGGCGCGGTTGAATGGGCCGTCACCTGGACGCCGCAGGGCTTCGGCGAGGCCGACGGTTTCATGCAGTCCTACTGCAACACCGTGCCCACGCCCGAGGGCGGCACGCACGAGGCCGGTTTCCGCGCCGCCCTGACGCGCGGCCTCAAGGCGCACGCGGAGATGATCAACGAAAAGCGCGCAGGGATCATCACCGCCGACGACGTGATCGCCAACGCCGGCGCCCTGATCAGCGTGTTCATCCGCAATCCGGAATTCCAGGGCCAGACCAAGGAGCGGCTGAGTTCGTCCGACGCCCAGAAGCTGGTCGAGGCCGCCCTGCGCGATCCGTTCGACCACTGGCTGACGGCCTCGCCAAAGGCCGCCCGCGCCCTGCTCGACTTCGTCATCGAGCGCGCCGAGGACCGCCTGAAGCGCCGCAAGGACCGCGAGGTCGCCAGAGCGTCCGCGACCCGCAAGCTGCGCCTGCCCGGAAAGCTGGCCGACTGCTCCGCCAACGCCATCGACGGCGCCGAACTGTTCATCGTCGAGGGCGACAGCGCCGGCGGCTCGGCCAAACAGGCGCGCGACCGCAAGACCCAGGCGATCCTGCCCCTGCGCGGCAAGATCCTGAACGTCGCCAGCGCCACCGGCGACAAGCTGATGGGCAACAAGGAGCTGGCGGACCTGATGCTGGCCCTCGGCGTCCAGGGCGGCAGCAAATACCGCGACGAGGACCTGCGTTACGACCGGATCGTCATCATGACCGACGCCGACGTCGACGGCGCGCACATCGCCAGCCTGCTGATCACCTTCTTCTACCGCCAGATGCCGGAGATGATCCGGAATGGCCGGCTCTATCTCGCCCTGCCACCGCTCTACCGCATCAGCCATGGCGGCAAGGCCGTTTACGCCCGCGACGATGCGCACAAGGACGAACTGCTGGAGACGATGTTCAAGGGCAAGAAGCCCGAGATCGGCCGCTTCAAGGGCCTTGGCGAAATGATGCCGGCCCAGTTGAAGGAAACCACCATGGACCCGTCCAAGCGGACGCTGGCCCGGGTGACTCTGCCCCGCGATGAAACGCAGGTGGAGGAGCTGGTGGAGAACCTGATGGGTCGCAAGCCGGAGCAGCGCTTCCGCTTCATCCAGGACAACGCGGAGTTCGCGGCGGCCGACGTCGACATCTGACTGTCAGACGATGTGCCCTGCGCGTTCGGCGCGGCAACACGGAGCATGACTGAGGGGAGTCGGTGCACCGACTCCCCCCACCATTCTTCCTATGGTCCCCCCCGCGATGTGGGGAGGGATTGGTCCGCCTAGCGACCCGCCTGGATGGTGACCGTCACGGGCGCGCCGCCCTGACCGGTGCCCTGCCAGGTATCGCCGACGTTCTTGTTGACCGTCGGGCTGCAGGACGGCGGCGTGGCTTCCGGCGACTGCTGGGTGAAGCAGGTCTGGCTGCCCGAAACAGCCCAGGTGCCCGAGCTCTGACCCATGGGGCTTTCGCCGGTGTAGGTGCCGCCCTCATCAATGAACAGCTTCACGGCCGTGCCGTCCCCGTAGGTGATAACCACGGTGTTACCGTAGGCCGTCGCCATCGGATCGGCCGCAAGCGCCGGGCCAGCGGCCATAAACATCGCAGCGGCAATCGCCGCCTTCGCCAGGAATTTCATCTGTTGTGTCCGCCCGTCTTGTTCGTTTTCGAGGCTCGCCTCGCGGGCGAGCGGGGCACCCTAACCAAGAAAATGCGACAGGTTAACCCTGTCGACCGGCCGCAAGAACATTTCTGACCGGTTCGCCAAGCAGTCCCTTCGCTGCCCAGCTCGCGCCAACCCCGCCGGGCACGATGGGCGTGCAGAAGGCGACGGGGACATAGACCGGGCGCCTCTGGGTGATGCAAAGTTGTTCGCCCTTCACCTTCCAGACGCCGCCTGTGCGTTCCCCGTTCGATCGCAGGGCTTCATAGGTGCCGTCCCGATGCAGCCAGGTCCTGGTGGACTTGCCGTTGGGATAGGTGGTGATGATCGTGTTTCCGAACGCCGGCTCCAGGCCCGAGGTCGACGCCGGTACGGCGGCCGAAGCGGCGATCACGGTGGCGGCCAGAAGGCCGAGGCTTGTTCCGCTGACGGACATTTTTCTGTCTCTCTTTGGCCCGCGCATTCAACACCGACACAACACCCTTTGCCAAGGGATGACCGGGGTCGCGACTACCGCCTGGACCTCTCCAACCCCAGCAATCGTTGACTTTACAGGGGCTGCGAGTATGTATCCGCGCGAGTTCGGAGCAGGTCTGGCGAATCCGCGCCGCCCGTTCGCCCAAACACGGGCGGCTCTGGATCTTCCTTTAGTGAGACATGACCGAATTTTCCCAACTGGGGCTGAGCGCCTCAACCCTGCAAGCCGTCGCTGATACCGGCTACACCACCGCCACCCCGATCCAGGCGCAGGCGATCCCGGTAGCCCTTGCCGGACAGGACGTCCTCGGGATCGCCCAGACCGGAACCGGCAAGACCGCCGCTTTCACCTTGCCGATGATCGACCGGCTCGCCGCCGGACGCGCCAGGGCCCGCATGCCCCGCGCCCTGGTGCTGGCGCCGACGCGCGAACTGGCCGACCAGGTCGCGAGCAGCTTTGAGAAATACGCCAAGGGCACGCGCCTCTCCTGGGCCCTGCTGATCGGCGGCGTATCGATGGGCGACCAGGTCTCCGCGCTCGACAAGGGCGTGGACGTGCTGATCGCCACGCCGGGCCGGCTGCTCGATCTGTTTGAGCGCGGCAAGATCATGCTCACGGGCGTTCAGCTGATGGTCGTCGATGAGGCTGACCGGATGCTCGACATGGGTTTCATCCCGGACATCGAGCGCATCTTCAAACTGACCCCGCCCAAGCGTCAGACCCTGTTCTTCAGCGCGACCATGCCGCCGGAAATCACCCGGCTGACGCAGCAGTTCCTCAAGAACCCGGTCCGCATCGAAGTCAGCCGCGCGGCGACGACCGGCGAGAACATCGCCCAGTTCATCGCCCGTATCCCCAGCAACGACCCCAAGGCCAAGCGGGTCGCCCTGCGAAGCCTGATCGACCGCAGCGAGATCAAGAACGGCATCGTCTTCTGCAACCGCAAGAGTGAGGTCGATATCGTCGCCAAGTCGCTGCGCACGCACGGCCATGACGCCGCCGCGATCCACGGCGACCTCGATCAGGCGACGCGGATGCGCACCCTGGAAGGCTTCCGCAAGGGTGAGCTGAAACTGCTGGTGGCCTCCGACGTCGCCGCGCGCGGCCTCGACATTCCCGACGTCAGCCACGTGTTCAACTACGACGTCCCGCACCATGCCGACGACTACGTCCACCGCATCGGCCGCACCGGCCGCGCCGGACGGTCGGGCGAGACCTTCATGATTGTCACCCCGGCCGATGACCGGAACTACGACAAGGTCATCAAGCTGACAGGCAAGGTTCCGGCCGAGGCCACTTTCGAGGGCATCGACTGGGCCAGCCTCAAGAGCGAGTCCCGCACCAAGCGGGACGGGGACAAGCGCGGCGCCCGCCCTGCTGGTCGTGACCGGGATCGTGACCGCAGCCGCGGCCGTCCGGCCTCGGAAACCTCCACTGTGTCGATGGAGGCCATTTCCCCCGGAGCCCCGGTCGCCGAAAGCACCGGGAAGCCCGCCCGTCGTCCCCGCGGCCACAAGGCCGAGGCTGACACCGCGCCGATCGCCCAGCCGGAACCTGTTGCCGCCGACGCGCCCGCCCCCGCGGCGGCCGGCGAAGAAGTCACCGTCGAGCGCGCCGAGCGCGAACCGCGCCGCCCCCGCAATCGGGGCCGTGGCCGGGATCGCGACGCCGCGCCGCGCGTCGAAGCGGCTGAGGCCGAGTCGACAGGTGCCCCTGCCCCTGCCCGCGAGGAACGCGTGCGTGAAGAGCGTGCGCCGCGTCAGGAAGAGCCCCGTCGCGACCGCGAACCCCGCCGCGCCGAACCGCGCGCCGACGCCCGTCCGGAAAGCCGCGAACGGGACCGCGGCCCGCGTCGGGACGACCAGCGCCGGGATCAGCACCGCGGCCGCGATCATGACGATGGTCCGCGCGTCGTCGGCTTCGGCTCGGACCTTCCGGCCTTCATGACCCGCGCCGCGCCGATCAGCCCCAAGACGGCTGACGAGTAGGGTTCAGGTTTCGAACAGCTGCCTTACCGGAAGCCGCATCGCGGCTGTCCGGGACCCGGGCCGGATGCAGACCGGACCTGAGTCCCGGTTCTTCGCGTCGCTGCGGCCGGGATGACGGTGTGTTAGGGTTTGGCCTTAACTCGCCGCCACCACGTCGCAGGCATCAGCCGCAAGCTGGACGGCCGCCGGCGCGAGTTTGTCCAGTCGCGCCTCTTCCGCCTTGCGCTCCGCCTGGCTGGCCTTGCTCTCGGCGGGTGTCAGGTCCGTGCGGGTGGCCAACGCAAGCGAGACCTTCTCGCGGCCCGCGTCGAGCCTGGCAATGCGCTTGCGGATCGCCGCCTTCTCCGCGCCGCTGGCGGCGTCGGCGTCGGCTTCAAGCAGGCCGGCCGCGACATCATAGGCCGCGATACAGCGCGCCTGGGCGCGGAAATCAGGCTTCGCCTGGACAGCGGATACCGCCATCAGCGAAGCGAGCAGGCCGGTAACGGCCATACGCATGGTCTTCTCCAATGGGTCGAATGACCCCTGACGGGATATCGTATGCCGCCATCAAAGCTGCAATACGACATCCCGCCTGACGGGCGGATGAACGAACTCGCCTACCGCTTGAGCGACGCGCCGAGGAACTTGCGGATCGCCGGTCCATAGGGCGGGCGCATCTGCAACAGCGGGCCGATGTCCTTCTTCAGCTGGGTATAGATCGCCTTCTTGTGGCTGAACTCCAGGAAGCCGTCGTGCCCGTGATAGCTGCCCATGCCCGACGGACCGACGCCGCCGAACGGCAGTTCTTCCTGGGCCACGTGCATGACCACGTCGTTGATCGTTACACCGCCACTGGTGGTGTGGTTCAGCACCCTGGCCTTCTCGGCCTCGTCCGTACCAAACCAGTAGAGGCCGAGCGGCCGGTCGTGCGCGTTGACATAGTCCACCGCCTCGCTGGCGGTCTTGTAGGTCTTGACCGCCAGGACCGGTCCGAAGATCTCGTCCTGCATCACCGTCATGTCGTCAGTGGCGTTCAGGATCAGGGTCGGCGGGATCTTGCGGTGCTCCTGCTGGCTGAAGTCTTCGTTCGCCGGGTTGATCTCGCGGATGTCCGCGCCTTTGGCCCGGGCGTCGTCGATGTAACCCTTGATCCGGTCATAGTGCCGCTGGGCGACGACGGCGGTGTAGTCGGGGTTGTCCTTCAGCGTCGGGAACATGCGGGTGACCGCGCCGGTCGCCTCGGTGACGAACTCCTCGAGCCGTCCTTCGGGGGCCATCACATAGTCAGGCGCGAGGCAGATCTGGCCGGCGTTCAGGGTCTTGCCGTTCATGATCCGGGCGGCGGCAGTGGCCATGTCCGCGCTCTGGGAGATGATCACGGGGCTCTTGCCACCCAGTTCCAGCGTCAGCGGCACCAGGTTCTCGGCTGCGGCGCGCATCACATGGCGCGCGATCGAGGTCGCCCCGGTAAAGATCATGTGGTCGAACGGCAGCCCGGCGAACGCCTGACCGACCTCGGGTCCGCCCGTGATGACCGCGATCTCCTCCTCGCTGAAGACTTTCGCGAACATGGTCTTCATCAGTTCGGACGTGACCGGCGTGAACTCTGACGGCTTGATCATCGCCCTGTTGCCGGCGGCAAGGATCCCGGCGAGCGGCGCAAACGTCAGGTTGACGGGGAAGTTCCAGGGGCTGATCACCCCGACCGTGCCCTTGGGCTGATACTGGATCTCCGCCTTGGCGCCGAGCAGGCCGAGGATCGCCGGTGTGGTCTTGCGCTTCTGCGCCTTCATCCACTTGCGGACATTCTCTTTCGCGAATTTCAGCGGGCCAATCGAGCCGGAGACGTCGGTCAGCAGGCTGGCCTCGCGCGAGCGGTTGCCGAAATCGGTGTTCAGCGCGTCCTGGATTTCCACGGCATGATCAACCAGCAGGCCGATGCAGCGGTCGAGCCACTCGATGCGGGTCTCGGCCGACGGCGCGCCGTCGCGAATATGAGCCGCCTTCTGACGGTCCAGAATGGCGAGCATGGCAGCCGTGTGGCTTTCGGCGCCGAGATTGGCGTGTGCGTTCATGGGGGTCTCTCCGGACGGCCGGGCAGCCCCCGGCTCAAGTGATCGGCGATCAGAATGGACGTCGCAGCGCTCCGCCGCAAGCGACCGGCGTTATGTCTTTAACCGGTCGTTCGGACCTTTCAGCCTACCCTGCGTCATCTACAGCCCGGGTTGGCCAGAAGGCCGCCTGCGCCAAGGGGGAATACAAGAATGTCCGGCGATGTCGAAACCATGCTGCGTGGCCCGGAGGCCTACAAGGTCGCCCGTCAGGCCATGGACCTCATGGAACAACACCATGTCTGGCCGACGCCGCTGAATTTCGAATTGTGGGCGCACTTCGTGGCCGACCCGTCCGGCGATCTCGCCGTCGAACTGGGCCGCCTGATCTCGCTGGGCGAGCCGCTGACGGAAAGCATCAGCGAGGATCTCGCTGCCGCCTATCTCGCCAAGGCGCGGCTGAACGAACAGATTCGCGACGCCGGGGATCAGCTGTCCAGGGAACTGGACTCGGTCTCCAAAGCCATTCAGTCGGCGCAGAAGTCCAACGAAGCCTATGGCCACACGCTGGCCGGCGCCAGCAAGGGCCTGACCGAAGCCGAGGGCGTGGACCAGGTCCGCGCCATGGTGGACTCTCTCTCGACCGCCACCCGCAAGGTGCAGAAGGAAAATAAGTCGCTCGAAAAGCGCCTCGCCGAATCCACCAGCGAGGTCCAGCGCCTGCGCGAGCACCTGGAACAGGTCCGCCGCGACGCCACGACCGATGGCCTGACAAACCTGGCCAACCGACGCGCCTTCGACGAGGAACTGGCCCGCGCCTGCGCCGATGCCGACGAAACTGGCGCGACACTGACACTGGCCGTTCTGGATATCGATCACTTCAAGAGCTTCAACGACACCTGGGGCCACCAGACCGGCGACCAGGTCATCCGCTACGTCGCCAGCGTCATTGGTCGCCTGGGCGCCACGCCGCGCTTTTCGGCCCGCTATGGCGGTGAGGAGTTTGCGATGATCTTCCCGGGCGAAGACGCCGGCCTGGTCGAGGCCTGCCTGCAGGAGATCCGCGAGGAAGTCGCCTCCCGCATGCTGAAGCGCCGCTCGACCAACGAGGACCTTGGCACCGTGACCATCTCGGCGGGGCTCGCCTCCCGCCGTGAAGGCGAGACCGGTTCCTGCGTCATGGAACGCGCCGACGAGGCGCTTTATGCCTCCAAGCGCGGCGGCCGCAACCGCGTCACCAACGGCGAAACGCTCGCCGTCGCCGCCTGATCGGGCCCTTGCCGACCTGAAACGCCCGTGCGAGACCTTCGGTATCGAAGGAACCGCCATCGATGTGTGAACGCATCCG
>CAIOHT010000103.1 GCA_903858185.1 uncultured Caulobacterales bacterium | reverse complement strand
TTCACCCGGGCCGCCGAGGGCGCCGGCGTCTCCCAGCCGGCGCTGACACGCGCGATCCAGCAGCTGGAAGCCGAACTGGGCGGCCCCCTGTTTCACCGCGAAGGCCGAAAGACCCACCTCTCGGAGCTGGGCCGGATGATGTTGCCCTATTTCGAGGGCATCCAGGCCGAGGCGGACGCGGCCCGGTCCCAGGCGATGGCGATGAAGAGCCTGGGCCAGGCGACCCTGCACATCGGCGCCATGTGCACCGTCGGTCCGGCCATCGTGGGCGACCTTCTCGTGGCGTTCCGCGCCGCCAGCCCCGGCGTCGACCTCCGGGTCAGTGACATGGCCGCCGCTGTGCTGATGGACCGGCTCGACGCCGGCGAACTCGATGTGGGGCTCTTCGGCCTGCCGGGGCCGATCGACGACCGCTTCCACGCCCTGCCGCTGTTCCAGGAGCGGTTCGTCGTCGCCGTGCCGCGCGAGCACCGTTTCGCCGGCCTGAATGTCGTGCGGGCGCAGGAGCTGCACGAGGAAAACTACGTCAGCCGCGCCAGCTGCGAGTATTTCGATCATGCCCGCCAGGCGTTCCACAGCCAGGGCGTCCTCATGCGCAAGGTGTTCTCCAGCGAGCGTGATGACTGGGTGCAGGGCATGATCAAGGCCGGCCTCGGCATCGGCTTTATTCCGGAATTCAGCGTCACGGACCCGGCTCTGGTCTCCCGGCAACTGATCGATCCCGGGTTCGAACGGACCATCAGCCTGGTGACCGTGCGCGGCCGACCGCACTCGCCCGCCCTCGGCGCCTTCGTTCGGCAGGCGCGGGCGTTTGGCTGGCCCGCCCCCCGCGATCTGGCCTGAGGTCACGCGGCGCCTACGTAGTTTCCCTTACGCACAGACCCTGAATGTCGGCCCTCGCAGCCACCGTTTAACTCTTCTGTCGACGACGGGGAGGACAGACATGATTGCGATCACGGCTACTCAGGGTCAGGGCAACGGCGCGGCGCTCGCGGTCATCGAGCGGCTCGGTACGCGCGAGAGCGTCACGAAGGACGCCGAGATCTATGTCCAGTCCGAGCCGGTCGAGCGCATCTACAGGGTCGTCAGCGGCGCTGTCCGCACCACCCGCCTGCTCAGCGACGGCCGACGCCAGGTCGGCGAATTCTATTTCCCGGGCGATGTCTTCGGCCTCGAGACAGGCCCCGAGCACCGCTACTCGGCCGAGGCGCTTTGCGACAGCGTCGTACTGTCGGTGAAGCGCGCGACCCTGCGCTCCGGCGAGGCGTCTGCCGAACTCGACCGGATGATCTGGGAGGCGACCGCCCATGAGCTTGACCGGACCCAGGACCACCTCCTGATGCTGGGTCGCAAGACCGCCAGCGAACGTGTGGCCAGCTTCCTGCGCGGCGTGATCCAGCGCACCGGCGGCCAGGGCGATCTGCCGATGACCCGGCAGGACATCGCAGACTATCTCGGCCTGACCATCGAAACGGTGTCGCGCATGCTGAGCCAGTTGCAGTCCTCCGCCGTCGTCGAGTTCGACGCCCTGCGGCACTTCCGGGTTCGCAATCCGCAGGCCCTCGAGCGGCTCGCCGCCTGAAACAGTCCACCGCGCCTCGACCCCTATGCCCGGACGGGTATAGTCGGGCGAGGCGACATGACCGACATCAACGAAACGCATGATCCCGGCGTAGGGCCGGACGAAGCGCTCCAGGCACTGCGAGAGCGCGAGGCGCATCTGCGCTCGATTCTCGACACCGTGCCCGACGCCATGATCGTCATCGACAGCAGCGGCGTCATGCAGTCGTTCAGCGCGACGGCGGAACGGCTGTTCGGCTGGTCGGCGCAGGAGGCGGTCGGCCAGAACGTCAGCATGCTGATGCCGCAGCCCTACCACGACGCCCATGACGGCTATCTGGCGCGCTACCAGGAAACCGGCGAACGTCGCATCATCGGCGTTGGCCGGGTGGTGGTCGGCGAACGTCGCGACGGCTCGACCTTTCCGATGGAACTGGCCGTCGGCGAGATGAAGTCGACCGGGCGGCGCTATTTTACGGGCTTCGTTCGCGACCTGACCGACCGCCAGGAAACCGAGCGGCGACTGCAGGATCTCCAGTCGGAGCTGGTTCATGTGTCGCGGCTGACGGCCATGGGCGAGATGGCCTCGGCCCTGGCGCACGAGCTGAACCAGCCGCTGTCCGCCGCCGCCAACTATCTGAAGGGGTCGCGAAGACTGCTGGAGTCGGACACGCCCGATCTGCCGCGCCTGCGCGACGCCATGGAAAAGGCCGCCGACCAGACCCTGCGCGCCGGACAGATCATCCGCCGACTGAGGGACTTCGTCGCGCGCGGCGAATCGGAGCCGCGGATCGAGAACCTGCCCAAGGCAATCGAGGAAGCCGGCGTGCTGGCCCTGATCGGGGCCGCTGAGCGTGGCGTTCGCGTCCACTACCGGATCGACAGGCAGGTCGACCTGGTCCTGGCCGACAAGGTTCAGATCCAGCAGGTGCTGGTGAATCTGATGCGCAATGCCATCGAGGCGATGCAGCTCTCGGACGACCGCACGCTGACCGTCTCGGCGCGTCCGTCGAATGACGGCATGGTCGAGATTGCGGTGGCCGATAGCGGGCCGGGGATCAGCCCGGATGTCATCGAGCGCCTGTTCCAGCCGTTCTTCACGACCAAGTCCCAGGGGATGGGCGTTGGTCTGTCGATCTCGCGCACCATTGTCGAGGCGCATGGCGGGCGAATCTGGGTGGAGTCCAATGATCGCGGCGGGGCGACCTTCCGCTTCACCCTGAGAGCGGTTCGACCGGAGGACCTGGGCGATCATGACTGACGGGCGCGTTCACATCATCGACGACGACGAGGCGATGCGGGACTCGCTCGTCTTCCTGCTGGATACGGCCGGCCTGGAGGTCGAGGCGAGCGCGTCGGCGGAGGCGTTCCTGCGGACCCTTCCGGATCCACGCCTTGGCTGCATCGTGACCGATATCCGCATGCCTGACATGACCGGCCTCGATCTGATCAGGGCCCTGAAGGCCGGTGGCCACGACTATCCGGTGATCGTGATCACGGGCCATGGCGATGTCGCGCTGGCGGTGGAGTCGATGAAGGCCGGCGCTGTCGATTTCATTGAAAAGCCCTTCGACGACGAAGCCCTGCTATGCGCGATCCGTATCGCATTCCGAAAGGGCAGCGAGCTGGTCAGCGCAAGTCCAGAACGACAGGCGATCGTCGCCCGGCTGGACGCCCTCTCGCCGCGCGAGCGCGAGGTGCTGGCCGGGGTCGTCGCCGGCAAGCCCAACAAGATCATCGCCCATGACCTGGGCATCAGCCCGCGGACGGTTGAGGTCTATCGCGCCAACCTGATGACCAAGATGGCTGCCGGCAGTCTGTCCGAACTGGTGCGGATGGCCCTCGTCGCCGGCCACTGATCCGACTTTGAGGCAGATCAAGGTCGCCCGTTTCGCGCCGGGCGACGCTTCGACGCATGTGTGCGGATCGCGCGGCGCCAGCCGACATCAGACCTGTCGTGATTGTCGTCGACGACGACGAGGCTCTGCTGGCCGCTCTCCGTTTCTCCCTCGACCTCGACGGCCTGAGGGTCGTGGCGCACCGGTCCGCTGATACCGTTGTCGCGTACACCTTGCCGAAAACCCGCGCCTGCCTGGTGCTGGACTACCGTCTTCCCACGCTGAGCGGACTCGACCTGCTCGTCGATCTGCGCGCCGCCGGCGTGAGGCTGCCGGCCATTCTGGTCACCAGTCACGCCAATCCCGAGGTGCGGCGACAGGTTCGTGCGGTCGGCGCGGTGCTGCTCGAAAAGCCGCTCCTCGGAGACTCTCTCATTACCGCGATCCACGCCGCCCTGGCCGGAAGCGCGGCCCCGGGCAAATGATCCATGTCAATGATGCGGCCGCGCCGGGCGGGCTGAATAGGCCGTCAACACGCACGGAGCACCGCAATGCTTGAGACCCTGGCAGCCCTTCCAATCGCCCATCAGGCCTACCTTGAGATGGCTATCGCCGCCTTTGTGACCTTCGGCGTCACCCTCGGCGCCGTGTCGGCATGGGTCAACCTGACGGACTGAGGCGCCAACGCCGGCCGGTTCGCCCGCCGGCGTTTTTCACAATCAAAAAATGACGCCGGCGTCATCTTTGACGGGCCGGCAACGGGAGACGGGACATGCTGAACGTGACGCTGGTCGATGGTCCGCCGCAGGACGTGCGCGAATTCGACAACGAACTGACTCACAAGCTGACATCCGACGATGTGGAAGTGATCCGCGAGATCTTCCACACCCCGCTGACCGGCTCCTACAACTGGGACTACCAGGACGCCAACGCCCGGATCCGCAAGCTCTACGAACTGGGCAAGCGGTTCAACTGGGACGCCCAGATGGACGTCGACTGGGATACGCCGTTTCCGCGCAGCGAGATGCCGAACGACCCGACGATGAACGCCTTCGCCGGTCATCCCAAGTACGAGGCTCTGACGCCGCAGCAAAAGCAGGACTTCGCCTGGCGCAGTCACGCCCAGACCCTGTCGCAGTTCCTGCATGGCGAGCAGGGGGCCATGCTGGTCGCCAGCCAGCTGGTCAGCTGCGCCCCGACCTACGACGCGAAGCTCTATGCCTCGTCCCAGACGTTTGACGAGGCGCGGCATGTGGAGGTGTTCCACAAGTATCTCACCGAGCGGTGCAAGATCGTCTATCCGATCAATCCCAATCTCAAGCTGCTGCTCGACAAGGTGCTGACCGACGAGCGCTGGGACCTGAAGTTCATTGGCATGCAGGTGCTGATCGAGGGGCTCGCCCTGGCCGCCTTCCAGGCCATGACCCAGAGCACCCGCGACCCCCTGCTGAAGCAGATCCTGGAGCTGGTCCAGCGCGACGAGGGCCGGCACGTGGCGTTCGGCGTCAACTATCTCGAAGACTGGATCCGCGCCCTGCCCGAGCATGAGATCGAGGAGCGCGCCCAGTTCGCCTACGAGGCCTGCGTGATCATGCGCGAGCGACTTTTCAGCGTGGACGTGCCGCAGGAGTATGGCTTCACCCTCGAAGAGGCCCGGGAGATCAACCACAAGGCCATGGCCGGCGGCGCTTTCCGCGACTTCCTGTTCGCCAGGATGATCCCCAACCTGAAGCGTATCGGTCTGCTGACCGAGTCCGTTCGGCCGAAATTCGAGGCGCTCGGCGTGCTTCAGTTCGAAGACGAGATCCATGACGGCCTGATTGACTGGGCGACACTCGAACGCCCCCTGCCGGTCACGCCTCGACTGATGGCTGCCGAATAGTCTTCTGCCCTCGAACTCCAACTCCAGACCCCCGGCTCCTCCGGCGCGGGGGTCTCTTTTTGTCTGCCGTCCTGGCGACGACAAAAGCAAAGAAATCGTCTCGCCGAAGCCTCAATTGATCCACGTCAGGGCTCCCGCCGCCAGGTCGGATATTGAAACTCATGTCCGGGACATAAACAGCGCCGGACCAAGAGCTAGGGGATACCAAGATGAAAAACATGGTCGCCACTGCGGTCATCGCCGCTGTCCTGTCCGCCGCCGGCGTTGCTTCGGCCCAGGACTTCCAGCCCAAGACGGCCGGAACCTGGCTGGTCGATTTCCGCGCCACGTCTGTGGCTCCGGACGAATCCGGCGCGATCTTCACGGCCGGCGGCGTTGATACCGGCCTCGACGTCAAGGTCGACACCGACACCATTCCGAGCCTCGGGATTTCCTATTTCCTGACGGACAAGATCGCGGTCGAGCTGATCCTGGGCACGTCCAAGCACACGGTTTCGGCCACGACGGCCCCCACCGACACCGCGGTCCACGAGACCTGGGTTCTGCCGCCTGTCCTGTCGGTACAGTATCATCCGATGCCTGCGGCCCGGTTCAGCCCCTACATCGGCGCCGGCCTGAATTACATGCTGTTCTACAGCGGTGAGGACCTGAACGGCTTCAAGGTCGATCTCGAGGACGGCTTCGGCTACTCGCTGCAGGCTGGCGCGGACATCGCCTTGACCGGCCCCTGGTCGGTGAACGTCGACGTGAAGAAGGTGTTCTTCGACACCGACGCCCGGATCAACAACGGCGCCCTGCGCTCGGACGTGACCCTGGATCCGCTGGTGGTTTCGGTGGGCCTGGGACGGAAGTTCTAGGCGGGGAAGTCTCCGGCATCGAGGCCGGCGAGGGCCGCAAGCTCCGCCGGTTTCTCGATGCTGAGGCTATGCAACGTCAACAGCCGGATCACCCCGCGCACCTTCAGTCGCGAGGTAACCCGGCTGACCGTTTCGGTCGTCAGGCCGAGATAGTCGGCGATCTCGGCGCGTGTCATCGGCAGCTGGATGATACGACCCGCGCCACCCGCCCGGCGGTCCCGGTCGGAGAGATCCATCAGGAAGGACGCGAGCCGCTCGACGGCCGTCTTCCGCCCCAGCAGCAGCATCTGGTTGTGCGCCGCCTGCAGCTCATGGGACGCACGGTCGAGCAGGGCCGTCTCGAGATCCGGCAGTGTCGCCAGGAGCTTGCGGTAGGCCTTCTTGTGAAAGCGGCAGGCCGCGCCGGCCGACAGGGCTTCCGCCGAGAACGCGTAGCGGTCACCGGTCGCGAGGCCGAGGAAATCGCCGGCGAACAGAAATCCGACGATCTGGCGCCGACCGTCCGGCAACAGCTTGTAGACCCGCACAGCGCCGGCCGTGATGTTGAACAGGTTGGTGGCCGGGTCGCCCTCGCGCACGAGAATCTCGCCGGCGTCGAAGGTGTCGTTCTCTGAAATGGCCGACAGTCGCTGCAGGCCTTCGTCAGCGAGAACGCCACAGACACTGAGCCGACGGGCGCTGCACTGGCTGCAGGGATTGATCCGGCCGTCATTGGGACAGGCCTCGACGAGGGCGATCATGGGCGCGGACTCCGGGCAAAATCAAAGGCTTGACGCAGATCAACGATCCTGGGCGTCGAGGCTGCGAGCCTCATCTCCAGAATGAACACGCGTCTGGACAAGGTTATCGTCACACGTCTCTCACCGGGTGAGATCGACGAGGCGTTCTGGCTTGCGCGGCTGACGTTTCCCGACCTGACGCCGGCGCGCTGGCGGGCTACGGCCCGGCGCTGGACGGCGCACCCGACCGGGGCGGCCGGCGCGCTGCTGGCCCGGGACGCCGCCGGGCGGCTCATCGGACTGGCGCCGTTCGCGGTGCGCACCAACCTGCAGGGCGGCCGAAGCCTGTGGGTCGAGAAGGTGGCGTCCTTCGCCCTGCTTGACGGTCGTCCGGTCGTCCGGGCGCTGGCGGAAAGTCTCCGGGAGGTGGCGCGTGCGCTCGGCTGCCGCGGCCTCACCGTGCAGATCGATACCGGCGACACTGCGCTGCTCCAGGCCATGAGCCGGGGGCGCGATAGCGCACGCTGCACACTGGTGCGCGCCACGCTCTAGGCGCGCCGACCGTTGCGGGCGGCCAGCAAGGAGAGCCCCGCCACTGACACCACGGTCAGCGCGGCCGCCGGCCAGCACATCGGGCAGTGCCCGAACAGGCTCTGCGGCTCGCCGCACAGGCGGCCATAGGTGACCAGCTGAGGCCACTCGCGGACCAGAACGCCCATCCAGAGCACAAGGGCTCCGATGGTTGCATGCAGTGTGACCAGCTCGAGCTGGGCGGAATTGGCCAGGGCGCGGACGGACATCTTCGACTCCCGATGTTGCACCGCTTTCTTTTCCCCGCGCGCGCGTCCGGGGCCTTGATACAGATCAACGCGACTCCACCGCCCGGGCCCTAGCTGAACGCCAAGACAGCTTGGGGCTAAGACATGACACAGGTAGCGAAGCCGGGCGGAGGATCGCTCGACGGGCCGATCCTTCTGATCAGCACCGTTTTCATCGGACTGTTGTTCGCGGTGGGGGCGGCGATGTCCGACGACCCGCTGTTCCAACTCCAGGCCTACATCTTCGTCGCGGCGGCGGTTATCGGCGGGTTCTCCCTGAACGCGGCGATGAGCGGCGGCCTGCTGAACAACGACGCGTCGAAGTACATGGACGGGGTCGTTCGGGCCGGCGTGATCGCCACCATGTTCTGGGGCGCGGTCGGGATGCTGGTCGGGGTGGTCGTCGCCTCGCAGCTGACCTGGCCGGACATCTTCTATTTCTCCGACTTCGGCTGGCTCAACTTCGGCCGCCTTCGTCCGCTGCATACGTCAGCGGTCGTTTTCGCCTTTGGCGGCAACGCCCTGATCTGCACCTCTTTCTATGTGGTCCAGCGGACCTGCCGCGCCCGCCTCTTCGGCGGCGTGCTGCCCTGGTTCGTCTTCTGGGGCTACCAGCTGTTCATCGTCCTGGCGGCGGTCGGCTACCTCGCCGGCATCACGCAGGGCAAGGAATACGCCGAGCCCGAATGGATTGTTGACCTGTGGCTGACGGTCGTCTGGGTCGGCTACCTGTTCACCTTCCTGGGCACGATCTGGAAGCGCAAGGAACCGCACATCTACGTGGCGAACTGGTTCTACCTGGCCATGATCGTGACGGTCGCCCTGCTGCACATCGTCAACAACCTCGCCGTGCCGGTCGGCCTTCTGAACCACAGCAGCGTTCCGCTGTTCGGCGGTGTGCAGAGCGCCCTGACGCAATGGTGGTACGGCCACAACGCAGTGGGCTTCTTCCTCACCGCCGGCTTCCTGGCCATCATGTACTACTTCGTGCCCAAGCGGATCGGGCGTCCGATCTACAGCTATCGTCTGTCGATCGTGCACTTCTGGGCCCTGATCTTCATCTACATCTGGGCCGGTCCGCACCACCTCCACTACACGGCCCTGCCGCAGTGGGCGCAGACCCTCGGGATGACCTTCTCGATCATGCTCTGGATGCCCAGCTGGGGCGGCATGATCAACGGCCTGATGACCCTCTCGGGGGCCTGGGACAAGCTGCGCACCGACCCCGTGGTGCGGATGATGGTCGTGGCCATCGCCTTCTACGGCATGTCGACCTTCGAGGGTCCGGTGATGTCGATCCGGGCGGTCAACGCCCTGAGCCACTACACCGACTGGACCATCGGCCACGTGCACTCCGGCGCGCTCGGCTGGGTCGGGTTCATCAGCTTCGGCGCCATCTACTGCCTGGTGCCCTGGCTGTGGAAGAAGGACCGGCTCTACTCGAACAACCTGGTCGAGTGGCACTTCTGGATCGCGACCACGGGCATCGTTCTCTACATCTGCGCGATGTGGGTTTCCGGGATCATGGAAGGCCTGATGTGGCGGGAATACACGCCGCAGGGCTTCCTCGCCTGGAGCTTTATCGAGACGGTCTCGGCCAAGCATGTGGAGAACATCATCCGCACGGTCGGCGGCCTGATGTTCCTCTCCGGCACCCTCGTCATGATCTACAATCTCTGGCGCACGGTCCGGCTGCCGTCCGTCGAAACCAGCGACGCGCTTTCCGCGCCGCTCCCGGCAGCCGCCTGAGGATCGCGCCATGAGCCTGTGGAAACATCACGGAAATCTGGAGCGGCATTCGCTGCTCCTCATCATCGGCATCGTCATCGTCGTCTCGATCGGCGGCCTGGTCGAAATCGCCCCGCTGTTTTGGATCAAGAACACCATCGAGAAGGTCGAGGGGGTTCGCCCCTACACACCCCTCGAGCTGGCCGGCCGGGACATCTATATCCGCGAGGGCTGCTACACCTGCCACTCGCAGATGATCCGGCCGCTGCGGGACGAAGTCGAACGCTACGGTCACTACAGCCTCGCCGCCGAGAGCATGTACGACCACCCGTTCCAGTGGGGGTCCAAGCGGACCGGGCCTGATCTGGCCCGCGTCGGCGGCAAGTACTCGGACGCATGGCATCGTGACCACCTGGTCGACCCCCGCTCGGTGGTGCCGGAGTCGCTGATGCCGCCCTACGCCTTCCTCGCGACCAAGGACCTGCGGACGCGAGACCTGCAGGCCCGGGTCAAGGCGATGACGGCGGTCGGCGTGCCCTACACCCAGGAGCAGATTGACCAGACCCTGGCCGATGTGCAGGCCCAGGCCGATCCCTTCTCCTCGGACGGGCCGGCGCTGCGCAAGCGCTACGGCGCCAAGGTGGTCAGCCGTGACTTCGACGGCGACCCCGAGCGTCTGACCGAAATGGACGCCCTGATCGCCTACCTGCAGATGCTCGGCACGATGGTCGACTTCAGCACCTACCAGGCCGACGCGCCTGCGAACCAGCGCTAGGGAGCGGCGACGATGACCTACGAAACCGCCGCCAGTTTCGCCCAGCAGGGTGGGCTCATCTACTTCGGCCTGATCTTCCTGGCCGGGTGCGCCTACGCCTTCTGGCCGAAGAACCGGGACGAGTTTTCCCGCGCTGCACAGCTGCCTCTCGAGGAGGATGATCAATGACCGACACCGTTCGCGAAAAAGACGAACACAGCGGCGTCGAGACGACCGGCCATGAGTGGGACGGCATCCGCGAGCTGGACAATCCCCTGCCGCGCTGGTGGCTGTGGGTCTTCTACGCCTGCATCGCCTTCTCGATCGGCTACTGGGTGCTGATGCCGTCCTGGCCCGGTGTGTCGGGCTACACGCGCGGCCTCCTCGGGCAGTCCGACCGCGCCGCGGTCGGCAAGGCGCTCAGCGATCTGGCCACCGTTCGCGGGGCCGGCGCCGCAAAGCTCAAGACGGCCTCGCTGGCCCAGATCGAGAGCGATCCCGAACTGCAGGCCTACGCGCTCCAGGTCGGCGCCTCGATCTTCGGCGACAACTGCGCCACCTGCCATGGCGCAGGCGGCGGCGGCTCAAAGGGCTACGCCAACCTGCGGGACGACGTCTGGCTGTGGGGCGGCACGCTGGAAGACATCCAGCAGACCCTCACCTATGGCATCCGCTCCGGCGATGATCAGGCGCGCATGTCGCAGATGCCGGCCTTCGGTCGCGACGGCCTGCTCCAGCCCGCCCAGGTGGCCGACATGACCGAGTATGTGGTCGCGCTGTCGGGTCGCAAGGCCGCTGCTGCCGCGGTGACCCGCGCCACGCCGGTCTTCGCCGAACAGTGCGTCAGCTGCCACGGGCCCGCCGGCAAGGGCATGCAGTCGGTCGGCGCGCCGGACCTGACCGACAGCGACTGGCTGTTCGGATCGGACCGGGCGTCGATTTCCAGCCAGATCCACAACGGCCGTGGCGGCGTCATGCCGGCCTGGGGCAACCGCTTCAGCCCTGAAACCATCAAGGCGCTCGCCGTCTACGTCCACGCCAACTCAGGTCAGTAGAGTACCCGTCATGACCGTCGTGATTGACCGGACCACGCCCCCCAGCGCGGCTGGAAACAGCCCGGGTCCGGTCAGTGCCGCCGCTCTGGCCCGTCGCAAGGCGGATCAGGGCGGCGGTCTCTACAAGAAGCGCGTCCCGATCTATCCCAAGCTGGTTCACGGCAAATGGCGCACCATCAAATGGGCCGTGCTGATCGCGACCCTGGCCGTCTACTGGATCGTCCCGTGGATCCGCTGGGAGCGTCCAGGCCTGCTTCCGGACCAGGCGGTGCTCGTCGATTTCACCGGTCGCCGGTTCTACTTCTTCTTCATCCAGCTGTGGCCGCAGGAGGTCTATTTCATCACCGGCCTGCTGGTGATGGGCGCGCTGGCGCTGTTCCTTGTGACGGCGTTGTTCGGACGGCTCTGGTGCGGCTACACCTGTCCCCAGACCGTCTGGACGGATCTGTTCATCGTCGTCGAGCGCGCCTTCGAGGGCGATCGCAATGCGCGGATGAAACTCGACAAGGCGCCGATGTCGTTCAACAAGCTCTGGCGCAAGAGCGGCAAACACGCGGTCTGGCTCGGTATCGCCTTCGGCACCGGCGGCGCCTGGATCTTCTACTTCCATGACGCCCCGACCCTGATCCAGACCTTCTGGGTCGGCGCCGCGCCCCTGACGGCCTACATTTCCTGCGCCCTGCTGACGGCGACCACCTATGTGTTCGCCGGGACCATGCGCGAGCAGGTCTGCACCTACATGTGCCCCTGGCCGCGCATCCAGGGCGCCATGCTTGACGAGCACTCGCTGCAGGTCAGCTATCTGCGCGACCGGGGAGAGCCCCGCGCGCCGCACAAGAAGGGCCAGTCCTGGGAGGGGCGGGGCGACTGCGTCGACTGCAACCAGTGCGTCATCGTCTGCCCGATGGGCATCGACATCCGCGACGGCTCGCAGCTCGAATGCATCAACTGCGGCCTGTGCGTCGACGCCTGCGACGAGATCATGGTCAAGATGGACCGGCCCAAGGGTCTGATCGCCTACGACACCGACCATGCGGTGGTCAGCCGTGTCGAGCAGAAGGCCGTGGTCTACAAGCCGATCCGGCCGCGGACGATCTACTACGCGGTCGCGCTCTGCCTGGTCGGCGCGATCATGCTCTGGGGCTTCCTGCAGCGCTCACCCGTCGATCTGCATGTCCTTCGCGACCGCAATCCGACCTTCATCAAGCTGCGCGACGGATCGATCCGCAACGCCTACACGCTGAAGATCACCAACCGGAGCTTCGAGCCCCAGACCTTCGATGTCGGGTTCACCGGCGTGAAGGGTGTGGTGCTCAAAACGCCTGGCGCCGCGGCCTCCGCCGACCGGTTGACGGTTCTGGTCCAGCCCGACGAGGTGCGCGCCATGCGGGTCTTCGTCAGCGCGCCGGCGACGGCGCTAACCGCCACCAGCCTGCCGGCCACCTTCTCGATTAGATCAAAGTCGGGATCGGCGGAGACGCCTACGGTGTTCCTCTCAGGAGAGGCGAACGCGCGATGACCGAGGCGACACCGAAACCGGGTTTCACGATCAAGGGCCGCCATGTGCTGGTTGCCTTCGTGCTGTTCTTCGGTGTGATCATCGCCGTCGACATCCTGTTCGTGTCGCTGGCCGTCCGGACCTTTTCCGGTGAGGCCGCGTCTAATCCCTACGAGTCGGGCCTGCTCTACAACCGGACCCTCGAGCAGCGTCGTCGCGAAGCAGCCCTCGGCTGGACCGCGACCATCGAGGAAACCGCCGGTGACACCGTCCAGGTTCGCGTGACCGACCGGGCCGGCGCGGTGCTGGAGGGCCTCACCGTCACGGGCGTGCTTGAGCGTCCCGCCACGACGCGCGGCAAGCGCCCCTTGCGGTTCGCGCCGGTCGGGCAGGGCGTCTATCGCGCCGATGCCGCGCCGCTAGACGGGGCCTGGGATCTCCGTGTGACGATCCGGGGCGCGGACGACGCAGTGTTCGAGGCCCAACGCCGGTTGGTGCGGCCGTGACCATTGCCCTGAACCATCGCGATCTGTCGGCCTTCGTCACGCACGACGATACCGACCAGGGGCGGGTGGAGCTGCTCGTCACCGGCGCCCGCTGCGCCGCCTGCATGTCGAAAATCGAGCGGGTCGCCGGCGCGGCGCCCGGCGTTGCCTCGGCGCGCTTCAACCTGACGACCGGCAAGCTGGCGGTGCGGTTTGCCGGGCGCGATGGCGATCCCGGCCTGATCATCGAAGCGCTGGACCGGGAGGGCTATCCCTCAACCCCGTTTGATCCGGGCAAGGCCGAGGCCGCGCACGACAAGGAAGGCCGGATGCTGGCCCTCGCGCTCGGCGTCGCAGCCTTCGGCGCCGGCAATGCGATGATGTTCACCGTGCCCGTGTGGGCCGGCTTCTTCGGCCAGGAGCTGGATCCGTCCACGCGACAGCTGATGTACTGGTTCGCCGCGGCGGTCGCGACGCCCTGTGCGCTGTTCGCGGGTGTTCCCTTCTTCCGCTCAGCCTGGGCATCGCTCAGCAAGGGCAAGGCGAACATGGATGTGCCGATCTCGATCGGCGTGATCCTGACCCTGATCGTCAGCTTCTCCGAGACGCTGCAGCAGGGCCCGCACGCCTACTTCGACGCCGCGGTGACGCTGCTGTTCCTGCTGCTGATCGGCCGCTACATGGATCACAAGCTGCGGGCGAAGGCGCGCAGCGCGGCCCGTGACCTGCTGGCCCTCCAGGCGCCCGTGGCCACCCGCCTGCTGGCGGACGGTGGCGAGCAGATCGTGCCCGTCGGCGATGTCGAGGTGGGCGACGCGCTGGTCGTCGTGCCCGGCGATCGCATTCCGGTCAACGCCCAGGTCGAGGCCGGCGGCTCTGATATCGACAACGCCCTGATCACCGGCGAGACCGCCAGCGCGCTGGTTGGGCCGGGCGCGGTGGTCAACGCCGGCGCGCTGAACCTGTCGGGTCGCCTCGTGCTGCGCGTTCTGGCCCGGTCCGAGGATTCGGCCATCGCCGCGATCGCGCGGCTGATGGAGGCGGGCGCGCAGAGCCGCTCCAACTACGTCCAGCTGGCCGACAAGGCGGCGGCGCTCTACGTGCCGGTGGTCCATACCCTCGCCGCCCTGACGTTCGCCGGTGGCTGGGCCCTCGGCCTCGGCCCGCGCGAGGCGCTGTTGCGCGCCGCTGCGGTACTGATCGTCACCTGCCCCTGCGCCCTCGGCCTCGCCGTGCCGGCCGTCCAGATCGTCGCCTCGGGCCGGTTGTTCAGGAAGGGCGTTCTGGTCAAGACCGGCGCCGCGCTCGAGCGACTGGCCGAGGTCGATCATGTGGTGTTCGACAAGACCGGCGTTCTGACCGAAGGCCGCCCGATGCTGCTGGAGGCGCCGGCCCATGTTCTGGCCCTCGCCGCGCCCCTGGCCCGCGCCTCGCGTCATCCGCTGGCTCGTGCGCTGGCGGAAGCCGCCGGCTGCGGAGATACGGCGACCGAGGTCCGGGAAGTCGCCGGCATGGGCGTCGAGGGACTCATTGATGGCCGCCCCGCCCGCCTGGGCCGCGCGGCCTTTCTCGGCGTCGGATCGCGCCAGGCGGACGCAACCGAACTCTGGTTCGGCTTCGACGGCGACACGCGTGTCCGCTTCACCTTCGAGGACCGCCTGCGGCCCGATACAGCGGCCGTGATCGCGCAGCTCAAGGCGCTCGGTCTCACGGTAGAGGTCCTTTCAGGCGACGTCTCCGGCCCGGTCGCGCGCGCCGCGCATGGCGCCGGCATTGATCGCTGGACAGCCGGACTGACGCCGTTCGACAAGGTGGCGATGCTGGACCGGCTGAAACAGTCGGGCCGCAAGGTGCTGATGGTCGGCGACGGCCTCAACGACGCCGCCGCGATCGCTCGCGCTCACGCCTCCATGGCGCCGGGTTCGGCCGTCGACGCGAGCCAGAACGCGGCGGATCTGGTCTTCTCCGGCCAGGGGCTGGAGGCCGTTCCGTTCAGTATCCGTGTCGCGAAGGCCGCGCGTCGCCGCGCGATGGAGAACTTCGCCTTCTCGGCCCTCTACAATGTGGTGGCGGCGCCGGCGGCGATCTTCGGCCTGGTCAACCCGCTGGTCGCGGCGGTCGCCATGTCGGGCTCGTCGCTGGTGGTGACCCTCAACGCGCTGCGGATGAACCTGACGGGTGGCCGGCGATGACCATCGTCCTGTTGCTCGCGCCGTTCTCGCTTCTGCTCGCCCTGACCGGCCTGGCCGCCTTCTGGTGGACCATCCGGGACGGCCAGTACGACGATCCGCAGGGCGACGCCGCGCGGATTCTCGATGATCATCTGACTGACGGTCCAGATCGGGAATCTTGATTCAGATCACGGTGAGCTTCGCGTCACGCGGCAGAGTGCGGCCGTAGACCCAGGAAGCGGTGATGACGTCGACGACCCCTTGCACAGCCCTCGACCCCCGGCGGCAACGCCTGCTGGAGCAGTATGACGGCAATGTGCCGCGCTACACGAGCTATCCGACCGCGGTGGAGTTCTCCAACGTGGTCGACGAGGATCGCGCGGCGAGCTGGCTCGGTCAGCTGTCGATGGAGGAGCGGCTGTCGGTCTATGTCCACATCCCGTTCTGCAAGCGCCTGTGCTGGTACTGCGGCTGCAACACCCGCGCCGTGCGCAACCCCGCGCTGATCAGCGAGTATGTGGGCTTCGTCGCCGAGGAACTCGCGCTGATCGAAAAGGCGCTGCCGGGGCGTCCCACGGCCGGCGCCATCCATCTGGGCGGTGGTACGCCCAACATGCTGTCGCGCGACGACCTCGGCAGTCTGTTCCGCGCCCTCCGGCATGTCTTCAAGGTCTCGCCGGGCGCGGAGATCGCCGCCGAGCTCGACCCCTCGGTCCTGACGCGCGAGTGGGTCTCGGCTGCGGCGTTCCATGGCCTGAGCCGCGCCAGCATCGGCGTGCAGGACCTGTCGGCCCACGTGCAGCAGGCGGTCAATCGCATCGAGTCGTTCGAGGTTGTGCAACGTGCGGTCGGCTGGCTGCGCGAAGCCGGCGTGGCCTCGATCAATCTCGATCTGATGTACGGCCTGCCCCTGCAACGGACGCAGGACGTCCTGGCGACGCTGGACACCGTCCTGACCCTCCGCCCCGAACGGCTGGCCCTGTTCGGCTATGCCCATGTGCCGTGGGTCAAGTCGCACCAGAAGCTGATCAGCCAGCCGGACCTGCCCGGCGCCGCCGAGCGTCTGGACCAGAGCGAGGCCGCCGCCGCCAAACTCGTCGGTGAAGGCTACGTCCGGATCGGGCTCGACCATTTCGCTCTGCCGGGCGATCCGCTGGCCGTGGCGCTCGAAGACGGGTCGTTGCGCCGGAATTTCCAGGGTTACACGGCCGACCACCACATGACCCTGATCGGGCTGGGTGCGTCGTCGATCAGCAGCCTGCCGCAGGGCTACTACCAGAACGATCCCACCGAACTGGGCTGGCGCCGACGCCTTCAGGAGGGCCGCCTGCCGGTCGTCCGCGGTGTTGGACTGACCGACGAGGACCGCTTCCGGGGTGAAATCATCGAGACCCTGATGTGCCGCAAGTCGGTGGACCTTGCGACGGTCTGCGCCAGCCACGGCCGCTCTGTTGCCGATCTGGCCACGGAACGGACGCAGCTTCAGTCGATGGCCGACGATGGCCTGGTCGACCTGTCGGACAGCCGGATCGCGATGACGTCGGTCGGCGCGCCCTGGCTCAGGTCGGTTGCCCGGGTGTTCGATCAGCGCAGCGGAACCCAGTCGAGGTTCTCCCGGGTCCTCTGAAGCGCCTCGACCTGACGTCGGGTCATACTTTCCGCGCACGTAAGACACGTTCATGATTGCGCCCAATGAGGGTCGCCCGGTCGTGTGATCGAGGCCGGCCGACGACGGGAGAGCGACATGCATGACCTGGTCATCCGCAACGGGCGGATCATCGACGGCGCCGAGACGCCCGGCTTCACGGCCGACATCGCCATCGACAACGGCCGGATCACCGCCGTCGGGACGGTGACGGGCAAGGGCCGGCGCGAGATCGACGCGAATGGCATGATCGTCACCCCCGGCTGGGTCGACATCCACACCCATTTCGATGGCCAGGTGACCTGGGATCCCTACCTGTCGCCCTCCAGCTGGCATGGCGTGACAACGGCGGTCATGGGCAACTGCGGTGTCGGATTCGCGCCGGTGAAGCGAGACCGCCACGACTGGCTGATCGAGCTGATGGAAGGCGTCGAGGACATCCCCGGCTCGGCCCTGGCCGAGGGTATCAGCTGGGACTGGGAGACCTTCCCCGAGTATCTCGACAGCCTGGATTCAAAGCCGCGCGTGCTCGATGTGGCGACCCACGTTCCGCACAGCGCGGTCCGCGCCTACGTCATGGGCGACCGCGGCGCGCGCAATGAGGATGCGACGGCCGAGGACATCGCCGCGATGTCCGCCATCGTCGCCGAGGGCATGAGGGCCGGGGCCCTCGGCTTCTCCACCTCCCGCACCGTGGTCCATACGACCAAGGACGGAACGGTGATGCCGGGCACCACGGCGGCGGCGGATGAACTGCTGGCGATCGGCAAGGCCATGGCGGCTGTCGGTCCGGGTGTGTTCGAGATGTCGTCCGACATGAACCCGGCCGACGCCGAGTTCGCCTGGATGCGCGCCATGTCGATGAATACCGGCGTGACCGTGACCTACAGCCTGCTCCAGTCGCCGATGAAGCCCGACAACTGGGTCAAGCTTCTGGAGCTGACGCGCCAGGCCCGCGCCCAGGGCGCCAGCATCGCCGCCCAGATCGCCTGCCGTCCGACGGGCCTCGTGCTCGGCTGGCAGAGTACGGTCCATCCGTTCGTGGGCCGCCAGACCTATCGCGACATCGCCGCCCTGCCGTTCGAGGAACGACTCGAAAAGCTGAAGGATCCGGCGGTCCGCGCCGCCATCCTGGCCGATCCCAGCAAGAAGATGGGCCCGCTCGGCGCCATCATGACCCAGGGTTTCGACCGCATGTTCCGGCTGCAGCAGCCGGACGGGAATCTCGACTACGAACCCCGCGCCGAGGACTCGATCAAGGCGCTCGCCGAGGCCAGCGGCCAGGCGCCCGACGCGGTGGTCTACGACATGCTCATGGAGAACGACGGCCGGGGCTACATCTACCTGCCGCTGCTGAACTACGCCGAGTTTAACTTCGACCACATCCACGCGATGATGCACGATCCCAATACGGTGCTCAGCCTGTCGGACGGCGGGGCGCACTGCGGCGTGATCTGCGACGCAAGTTTCCCGACCTACATGCTGACCCACTGGGTGCGCGACCGGAAGCGCGGCCCGACCCTGCCGCTCGAGAAGGTCGTCTCGATGCAGACGCGCGATACCGCGCGCCTGTACGGTCTGAACGACCGCGGCGTGCTGGCGGTCGGGATGAAGGCGGACGTCAACATCATCGACTTCGACGCCCTGGCGATCCAGCCGCCAGAAATGGTCTTCGACCTGCCCGCCGACGGCCGCCGCATGATCCAGCGGGCCAGCGGCTATGTCGCCACGATCGTCAGCGGCGTCGTCACCTACGAGAACGGTGAAGCGACCGGCGAGATGCCGGGCAGGCTGATCCGCGGACCGCAATACACGTCTGCCGCCATGGCGGCGGAATAGACATCAGAACAGAGAGACACGCGTCATGAAGGTCGCCGCCCTGAAAGCCCCCGGCGGGCTGGACAAGATCCACATCGAGGAGCGCGAGAAGCCCTCGCCCAAGGCCGGAGAGGTGCTCGTTCGCGTCCGCGCCAGCTCGCTGAACTTCCACGACTTCGCGGTCGTGGCCGGGATGATCCGCTGCCCGGACGGCCGCATCCCGATGTCCGACGGCGCCGGCGTCGTCGAGGCGGTCGGCGAGGGCGTGACCCGCTTCAAGGTTGGCGACGAGGTGCTGTCGACCTTCTTCCCGAACTGGGATGCCGGCAAACCCACCCTGCCGCGCCTGATGGGCGTGCCGGGCGACGGCGCCGATGGCTTCGCGTCCGAGTATGTGGCCATGCCCGCGACGGCTTTCACCCGCATTCCCAAGGGCTGGAGTCTGAAGCAGGCGGCGACGCTGCCCTGCGCGGCTCTGACCGCCTGGCGGGCCCTGTTTGTCGAGGCGAAGATCAAGCCGGGCTCGATCGTGCTGACCCAGGGCACCGGCGGCGTGTCGATCTTTGCGCTGCAGTTGGCCAAGGCGGCCGGCGCGACGGTGATCTCGACCTCGTCCTCGGCCGAGAAGCTTGAAAAGCTCAAGGCGCTCGGGGCCGATCACCTGATCAACTACAAGGAAACCGCTGACTGGGGCGCGGCGGCGTTGGCGGCGACCGGCGGCCGGGGCGTCGACGCGGTGGTCGAGATCGGCGGATCGGGCACCATGCCCCAGTCGATCGTCTCCTGCGCGATCGGCGGCCATATCTCCCTTATCGGCGTTCTGGCGGGGATCAACGGCGACGTGCCGACGGCGCTGGCCATGTCCAAGAACGTCTGCATCCAGGGACTTACCGTCGGCTCGCGCACGGACCAGGAAGACATGGTCACGGCCATCGACGCCAACCCGTTCGAGCCGATCATCGACTCGACCTTCCCGCTCGAGGGCATTGCCGGCGCCTTCGCGCACCAGATGTCGCAGAAGCACTTCGGGAAGATCTGTCTCGAGTTCTGATCCGAAGCCGCCCGGTCGCCGCGCGGCGACTGGGCGGCTTCGACAAACGCCCTAGCTCGAAGGGCGACTCTTCCTGGGGGATACATGAAACGCGTCGCCGTGCTGCTCGCCATGCTTGCCTTGGCCGCCTGTACCAGTACCCCTCCGGCCGAACCGCCGCCGCCCCGGGCGGACCTGCTGACCACGCGCAATCTGCCACAGGGCGCTGTCGTCGGCTTTGTCGACGCCGACACCCGGGCCCATGTCTGGCGCGCCATTCCCTACGCCAAGGCGCCCGTCGGCGACCTGCGCTGGCGCGCCCCGCGTCCGCCCGAACGGTGGACCGGCCAGCGCGAGGCCGTGAAGCCGGCGCCCTGGTGTCCCCAGCAGCTCAGCGCCCTCGATGGCGTCGACAAGGCCCGCTTCGGCGAGATCGTCGGCCAGGAAGACTGCCTCTATCTCAACGTCTACGCCCCGCCGATGGATCAGCTTTCCGCCCAGCAGGCCAGGCTGCCGGTGATGGTCTGGATCCATGGCGGCTCCAACACCTGGGGCCGGGCAGAACAGTATGACGGCTCGGCTCTGGCCTCACGGTTCAAGGTCATCGTGGTGATCATCCAGTACCGCATCGGCGCGCTCGGCTGGATGGCCCATCCGGCGCTGCGCGAGGGCGGAACCCTGCCCGACGACGCCTCGCCCAACTTCGGTACGCTCGACCAGATCCGCGCCCTCGAATGGGTCCGCGACGAGATCGCCCCGTTCGGCGGCGACCCGACCCGCGTGACGATCTTCGGCGAAAGCGCCGGCGGTCACAACGTCGCCAGTCTGCTGGTCAGCCCGCGCGCAAAGGGCCTGTTCCACCGTGCGATCATCCAGTCCGGTTCGTTCCGCTCGACCCCGCTGGCAGAGGCCGAGGGCCTCGAAGGCGGCAAGCCGGAGGCCGGTCTCGCCATCGCCCCACGCATTGTCGGCGCCGGCAAGTCTGCGACGGGTGAGACGCTGCGAGCGGCGCCGGTAAAGGCGATCTACGACGCCTACAGGCGGGCCGAGGGTGATCTGGACCCGATCCGGGTCATCGCCGATGGGGCCGTGCTGCCGGCCGGCGGCCTTGATGCTGTGCTCGGCGATCCGGCCGCCTACAACGCTGTCCCGGTCATTACCGGGACCAACCGCGACGAGCTGAAACTGTTCAACGCGCTGAACCCGAAGCTGGTGACCTTCGTCCTCGGCAGGCTGCCGCGGATCCGCGACAAACCCTTCTACGAGGCCGCGTCCGCCTACCCGAGCCGTATGTGGCGGGCCAATGCGGTCGATGAACCGGCCGCGCGCATGACCGGGGGCGGCCATACGCCGGTCTGGACCTACCGCTTCGACTGGGACGAGGAAGGCAAGATCCTCGGGACGGATCTGGGCCAGTTGCTCGGCGCCGGCCACAGCCTGGAGATCCCTTTCGTCTTCGGTCACTTCCAGCTGCTCGGCGCCTTCGACAAGTTCGCGTTCACCGACGGCAACCGGGCGACGCGCACGAAGCTGTCGGACGCGATGATGAGCTACTGGGTGAACTTCGCGGCGACCGGATCGCCGGGCAAGGGCGTCGCGGGCGACCTGCCGGAATGGAAGGCCTGGTCCAACGTCCCGCAGGCCGAACGGCTGATCCTGTTCGACACCGAGAAGGGCGGCGGCGTGCGCATGACGGCGGATCAGGAGTCCGGGCGGCGGATCGTCGCCGACCTGCTCGCCGACACCACACTCAAGACGCCCGCCCAGCGCTGTGACATCTTCACCCGGCTGGTGCGCGACAATCCCGAGCTGCGTCCCCTGGGGCCTGCCGGTTGTCCTGCGACAGGAGCTGGACGACAGTAGACCCGGGCGATCCGGCGACGCGACAAGGCGCCGGCGCCGTTCACGAGGAAGCGCGACCATGACCGAGCGGCCCATCCCGACGATCGTCGACATCACGCCGGCGAATCCTCAGTATCAGGTCGACCCGCACGTCGTGCTGGACGATATGCGCAGCCGTTGCCCGGTGCTGGATGACCCGATGTCCGGCAGCATGATTCTGACCCGCTATGCGGATGTCCGCAGCATCGTGAACAATCGCGACCTCTGGCGCGACCCGGTGCGCAGCGAGAGCGGCGGCATGCTGCGGCGTAACTTCAGCGACCAGGTCATGGCGGGCGTGCCCCGCACGCACATCACCAGCATCCTGACGCTCGACGAGCCGGACCACAGCCGCATCCGCCAGCCGCTGGCCCAGGCCCTGTACGCGCGGGTGGCGAAGTTCCGGCCGCAGGTCGAGGCGCTGGTCGACGAGACGCTGGACGCGCTTGAGGGCGAGACCGCCTTCGATCTGATGGACCGCTTCTGCGTGCCGATTCCGATCGATGCTATCGCCCGTATCCTCGGGGTCGAACACAGCCGGCTGGCCGACTTCCGGGCCTGGTCGGAGGGCGTGATCCAGGGACTGAACCCCTTCCGCAACGCCGAGCAGACCGCGCAGATGGAAGCGGCGGCCGTCGCCCTGAACGCCTATTTCACCGACGCTATGGCCGACCGCCGCGCCAATCCCCGTGACGATCTGATCAGCGACATGGTCCAGATGATCGCCGATGGCGCGCCGCTCGACGACGAGGAGGTCCGGCTGAACCTCCAGGCGCTGCTGGTCGGCGGCAACCTGACCACGACCGACCTGATCGGCAACGCGGTGCGGCTGCTGGTGCTCAACCCGTCGGAACTGGCCAAGCTGCGCGCCGATCCGGGCATCATCAACGCGGTGGTCGAGGAAGTGCTGCGGTACGAGCCGCCGATCGACGTCACCAGCCGGGTGCTGTCGGCCCCCGCCGAGGTCGGCGGCTGCCCGATGAAACAGGGCCAGTCGGTGCTGGTCTCCCTGCGCGCCGCCAACCGCGACCCGCAAACCTACGACGACCCCCACCGCTTCGATGTCAGCCGCAAGCACAAGCCGCACATCGCCTTCGGCGGCGGCGCGCATATCTGCATCGGCGCGCCGCTGGCTCGCCTCGAGGCGAGCGTGGCCCTGGTCAAGCTGTTCGAGCGGTTCCCGAACCTGACGCTGGCCAACCCCGACGAGACGCCGGCCTGGCGCACCATGCCCTTCTTCAGGGGCATGGAGACGCTGCCGGTTCTGGTCTGACCGTCCGACCCGTTTCCCCGGCCTTCGCCGGGAAGACGGGGTAGCGGCTAGAAGTTCACCCGGCGGCTGATTGCGCCGTCGACCAGCATGTTGATGCCGGTGGTGAAGGATGACAGCGGGCTGGAGAGGAACACCGCGGCCTTCGCGATGTCGTCCGGCGTGGCCATGCGGCCCATCGGATTGCGCTCCATGGCGCCCTTGAACATCTCCGGCATGTTGGTCTCGACCATGTTCCAGACGCCGCCCTTGAAATAGACGGTGCCCGGCGAGACGACATTGGTCCGGATATGGCGGCCGGCGTACTGGCGCGCGAGACCCTTGGCGTAGTGGATCAGGGCGGCCTTGATCGGGCCGTAGGAGCTGGCGTTGTCCGACTCCGCCGCCGAGACGGAGGCGATGATCACGAACGAGGCGTCGCCGTGGGTCTCCGCGGCCTTGAGCAGATAGGGCTTGGCCGCATCGAAGGCGTTGACCATGCCCAGGACGTCGAGCCGGAAATTCTGCTCCCACGAGGCGGGATCGCCGCCCTGGGCCATGGCGCCGGCGTTGGACACCAGCATGTCGATGCCGCCCAGCTCGTCACCGGCCGCTGCAATCCAGGCCTTGAGCGCGGCGCCGTCCATGATGTCCACCGAGGCGCCCGTGGCCTTGACGCCGGTGACCTTCAGCGCGGCGACGGTCTCGGCCACCTGGTCGGCGTTGCGGGCGCAGACGGCGACATTGGCGCCCTCGGCGGCCAGGGTCTCGGCGATCGCCCGGCCGATGCCGCGCGTGCCGCCGAGAATGACGGCGGTCTTGCCCTTGAGCTGAAGATCCATGTGTTTCCCCTTGTGTGGTTTGGCTGAACCATAATCGGCGCCGTGAGCAGGGGGCGACCCCAGAAATCCTGCACTCGACTCGTCATTCGGGATTGTGCCACCCACATGCAAAGACGAACGGGCCGCCGACGGGCCCGCAACATTCCGGGAGCCCGACCGATGACCGATTCAACCGACTACGTTCCGCCCAAGGTCTGGACCTGGAACAAGGAGAGCGGCGGCCGGTTCGCCGCGATCAACCGTCCGATCGCCGGCCCGACGCACGACAAGGACCTGCCTGTCGGCAAGCATCCGATGCAGCTGCATTCGCTGGCCACGCCGAACGGCGTGAAGGTCACGGTGATGCTCGAGGAGCTTCTGGCGAAGGGGCATAGCGGCGCCGAATACGACGCCTGGCTGATCAACATCAGCTCCGGCGCACAGTTCAGCAGCGGCTTCGTCTCGATCAATCCCAACTCAAAGATCCCGGCCCTGCTGGACCGCAGCAATCCCGACAAGCCGATCCGCGTCTTCGAGTCCGGCGCGATCCTGATCCACCTGGCCGAGAAGTTCGGCGAGTTCCTGCCGACCGAGCCGGGCGCCCGGGCCGAGACCCTGTCCTGGCTGATGTGGCAGATGGGCAGCGCGCCCTATCTGGGCGGCGGCTTCGGCCACTTCTACGCCTACGCCCCGACGAAGATGGAGTACCCGATCGACCGCTTCGCCATGGAGGTGAAACGCCAGCTCGACGTGCTCGATCGCCGTCTGGCCGAGAGCGAATACCTCGCCGGGGCCGACTACACGATCGCCGACATGGCCGTCTGGCCCTGGTACGGCGCCCTGGTCAAAGGACTTGTCTACGAGGCCGGCGAGTTCCTGCAGGTACAGGACTACAAGAACGTCCTGCGCTGGACCGACCAGATCGCTGAACGCCCCGCCGTCAAGCGCGGCCGGATGGTCAACCGCGCGATGGGCGACCCGGCCAGCCAGCTGCTCGAACGCCACGACGCCAGCGACTTCGACCTGCGGACCCAGGACAAGCTGCTGCCGAAGGACTGACCCCGCTCAGGTCAGCTCTTCGGACGAGTAGCCGAGGATCTCGCGGGCGATGATCAGCCGCTGGATCTGGCCGGTGCCTTCGTAGATGTCGCTGATGCGGCCATCGCGAAGGTACTTCTCGACCAGGTGGTCATGGCTGATCGACATCCCGCCCAGAAGGTCCATCGCGGCCTGCGGGATGGTCCGGCAGACCTCGCCGCCCTTGGCCTTGCAGATCGAGCTTTCGAGGTTGTTGGGCAGGCGCGTGTCGCTGAGCCAGGCCGCATGCAGCACGGTCAGGGCGGCGGCCTCGGTGTCGGCCTCCATCTCGATCAGCTTCTGCTCGACCGCGCTGCGCTCGTTGAAGCTCTTGCTCCAGTCGACCTCGACCCCCTCGGCCGCCATGGCGTCCCGGGCGAAGTTGAACGCCCCGAGCGCCTTGGACACGCCGCCGGAGGCGACCGCCGGGCGGGTCATGTTGAAGGTCTTCATCACCCCCTTGTACCCGGCCGAGCCGCCGTCCTTGGGGACCGTCTCGTCGCCGCCCAGCAGGGCGTCACGGGGAACCCGGCAATCAACAAAGGCATAGGCGGCCGTGTCGCTGGCGCGGATGCCCAGCTTCTTCTCCTGGCGGACCAGGTGGAAGCCCGGCGCGTCCTTCAGAACCAGGAACGACTTGATCCCGGCCCGGCCGGCCGACTTGTCGATGGTCGCCCAGACGATGGCGCCGTCGCACTTCACCCCGTCGGTGACGAAGATCTTGTCGCCGTTGATCACCCATTCGTCGCCGTCGAGGCGCGCGGTGCTCTGGATGGCCTTGGTGTCCGAGCCGACGCCCGGCTCGGTGATCGACATGGCGAGGAACAGGTTGCCCCACTTGGCCTTCTGCTCCGGCGTACCGGCGGATTGCAGCGCCGCGTTGCCGAGACCGCCGGCGCGCCCGTTGGGCATGCCGAGGCCCAGGCCCCGCACCACGCCGTTCGTGGAGCCGCGCACCATGCTGACCGCCATCATGAAGGTCATCAGGGGGGTGTCGTCCGGCTTGCGCTGGCCGAACAGCGGGAAGACCGCCTCGAAGCCGACCTCGCCGTCCAGCCGGGCAGGCGGGGTCTCGTGCTCGTGATCTTCGTAGTAGCGGGTGTGCTGGACGGTCGAGTTGCCGACCTCGACCACCTTGTCGAGGATCTGCTGGTCGATATCGGAGAGACGGAAGTCAGCCATGGTCGTTCTCCCTAAACCGAGACCGGACCGTCGAGGACGGTCAGGGTGCGGGCGTTGCGCAGCCACATTTCTAGGGGCAATTCGCGGATGAAGCCGTGGCCGCCGAAGATCTGCAGCGCGTCGTCGGCGATCTTCACGGCCTTGCGGCGCACATAGTCCTGCGCCAGCACCGACGCCTTGGCGGCGCCCGGATCGTTGTGCTCCAGCAGGCTGGCGGCCTTCCAGACCATCCAGCGCATCGACTCGCACTCAATGTGCATGTCGGCCAGCATGAAGGCGATCGACTGCTTCTTGCCGATCGGCTCGCCGAACGCGACACGCTCCTTGGCGTAGGGAATGGCAAAGTCGGTGGCCTGGCGGCAGAGGCCCACGGCCACGGCGGCCGCGCCGATCCGCGCCTGGTTCACCAGTCGCTGGGCGTCGATCCCGGCGTCGCCGCCGAGGCGGGCGGAGCCGGGCAGTTCGACCGCGCTCAGCGTGATCTTCGCTTTCGGGACGGGCTTCAGGCCCTGGGTGCCCGCTTCCGCCGCCACGGTCAGGCCAGCGGCGTCACGCGGCACGAGGAAGGCCTGGACAGCGCCGTCGGCCTCGCGCGCCATCACCAGGAAGGTCTCGGCCCGGTCGCCCAGCGGGATCAGCCGCTTCTCGCCGTCCAGCACCCAGCCGTTGCCCTTGCGGGTGGCCGTGGTGCGCTGCGCCTCGGCGGCGAAGCCGAACTGGCTCTCCTGGATCGCGACGGCCGCCGCGACCGG
>CAIOHT010000102.1 GCA_903858185.1 uncultured Caulobacterales bacterium | reverse complement strand
GATCAGCTACAGCCTGACCGCCAACGTCGAGAACCTGACCCTGACCGGGTCGGGCGATCTCAACGGGACCGGCAACGGCCTGGCCAACACCCTGACCGGCAACAGCGGGGCCAACACCCTCAGCGGGGGTGGCGGCGGGGATGTCCTGAACGGGCTGGCGGGCGCCGACACCCTCAATGGTGAGGCCGGCAACGACACGCTCGACGGCGGAGCCAACGATGACACCCTCTCCGGCGGCGCGGGCCAGGACCGCCTGACCGGCGGGGCGAACGCCGACACCTTTGTCTTCACCGACCTCGATGTCCGCCGGTCGGGTCCGGGCTTCGGGCTCGCCTCCGACAAGGACGTGATCCTCGACCTGAGTTTCGCGGCGGGCGACCGCATCGACCTCAGCGGCATCGACGCCAACGCGATCCTTGCCGGCGACCAGGCGTTCACCTTCGTCGCCAACTTCACTGGCGTCGCCGGCCAGGCGACGCTGAAGTTCATCAGCGGCAAGAGCGTGCTTCAGCTGGATGTCGACGGCGACAGCAAGGCCGACCTGCTTGTCGAGATCAACGGCAACATCACCGGAACGACCGCCAACCTCTTCACCGGTGAGGGCGACGCGAACGGCGGCTGGGTGCTCTAGGGTCAGATCGGCGGGCCGCAAACAACGACCCGGCCCCTACGGCTCACTTGCATCATCTTAACCTCCGCCCGATATCCGGGGGGAGGCGATGGCGCGGCATGATTCGCGACGGGCCAGTACACAGAGAAAGGCGCCCATGAGCGATTACTACCGTACCCTGTCGATGTCTGACCCGGTCCAGACCGCCATGAACCTCGTGCCGATGGTGGTCGAGCAGACCAGCCGGGGCGAGCGGGCATACGACATTTTCTCGCGCCTGCTGAAGGAGCGGATCATCTTCCTGACCGGTCCGGTCGAGGACGGCATGAGCGCCCTGATCTGTTCGCAGCTGCTCTTCCTGGAGTCCGAGAACCCCAAGAAAGAGATCAGCATGTACATCAACTCGCCGGGTGGCGTGGTGACCAGCGGTCTCGCGATCTACGACACCATGCAATACATCAAGAGCCCGGTGACCACGCTCTGCATGGGCATGGCGGCCTCGATGGGGTCGCTGCTGCTCTGCGCCGGCGCGCCCGGCCAGCGCATTGCGCTGCCCAACGCCCGCATCATGGTGCACCAGCCCTCCGGCGGCTTCCGCGGCCAGGCGTCCGACATCATGCGTCACGCCGAGGACATCCTGAAGACCAAGCAGCGCCTGAACGAGATCTACGTGAAGCACACCGGCCGGACGATGGAAGAGGTCGAGACGACCCTCGACCGCGACCATTTCATGAGCTCGGAAGAGGCCAAGGCCTGGGGCATTGTCGACCACGTTTCCGAAACCCGCGAAAGCGCCGAGACGGCCGCCGCGACCTAGGCGCTGACGTTCGCAACGAGAAAGGCCCGGCTTGCGCCGGGCCTTTTTTTGTTGTCGCGCGCAGGACCTGGTTGGAAGGCCGGGTATCAGGGGCGGCCCTTGAACACCCGGTAGCCCTTTTCGTCGGCGATCCGCAGCATGTCGCGGTCGCCGGAGGTGTCGCCGTAGGCGGCGGTCAGCCGCAGGTCCTCGCCGTAGACTTCCCGCAGACGGCGGACCTTTTCCGGGCCACGACAGTTCGGGCCTGCCAGCAGGCCGAGCGCGCGGTCGTCCTGGTCGAAGGCGATGACGCTGCCGATCAGGCGGTCGCAGCCGAGTCCCCGGGCGAACGGCGCGACGATCATCTCGGGCGAGGCGGTGACGATGATCGTTTTGGCCCCGCCGGCCCGCCATCGCCGCCAGGCCATGACGGCGTCTGGACGAAACAGGCGCGGCGCGGCGATCTCGGCGAAGGTCCGCGCGTCTGCCTCGATGACCTCGCGCTTCACGCCCTTGAGGAATTCGCGGATCACCGCCGACTTGATGCGGCCGCGGTTGCGATGAAACAGATAGCCGATCCCCGATGGCATCAGGCGCAGGCAACCGAACGCCCAGCGCACCGGTCCGGCGCGCCACTTCAGGAAAGCGGTGAAGCTGTCCTCGACCGTCAGGGTGCCGTCAAAGTCGAAGGCGACGAGCGCCGGCTCGTCGAACGGGTCGGGCATGACCGGTCGCGAGGACGATAGTCCCTGCGCCAGTAGCGATCTGCGTCCCATGGTGTACCAGCCTCGGCCTTCTTGAGGGCCGTATCGATCACGATTCCGGGACTCATGACACCAAAGTGACGCCGCGGTGGCGGCGTCTCGTCGGTGCGAGGCCCTGTCTCGCTTGTCCCACAGCGGGGCAATTCCCATCTGTTCGTCCGGGTGCGACGCAATCCGCGTGCCGGTCGTCCGGCGCTTTCACTGTGCCTGTGGCGTTACAGTGCTTGTCCCGGAACGCCGGATCGGGGATTGTCAAGGATTGGAAAACCCCCGGCGCGTATCCTGCATGTTCGATTGCGGGAGAAACCGCACAGGGGTGGGCGGCGAACGGCCTCGGCCGGCGTCGCCAGAGCGTGAGAAGAGCAATGACCAAGGCCGCCAGTGGCGACTCCAAGAGCACCCTGTACTGTTCTTTCTGCGGAAAGAGCCAGCATGAGGTGCGCAAGCTCATCGCGGGCCCAACCGTGTTCATCTGCGATGAATGCGTAGAACTCTGCATGGATATCATCCGCGAAGAGCACAAGATCGCCTTCGTGAAGTCCAAGGACGGCGTTCCGACCCCGAAGGAAATCCGGGAGGTGCTCGACGATTACGTGATCGGTCAGAGCCACGCCAAGAAAGTCCTCTCGGTTGCCGTGCACAACCACTACAAGCGGTTGAACCACGCGCAGAAGAATAACGACGTCGAACTGTCCAAATCCAACATCATGCTGGTGGGTCCGACGGGCTCGGGCAAGACGCTGCTGGCCCAGACCCTGGCCCGAATCATCGACGTGCCGTTCACGATGGCCGACGCCACGACCCTGACCGAAGCCGGTTATGTCGGTGAGGATGTCGAGAATATTGTCCTGAAACTGCTCCAGGCGGCGGACTACAACGTCGAGCGCGCCCAGCGCGGCATCGTCTACATCGACGAAATCGACAAGATCAGCCGCAAGTCGGACAACCCCTCGATCACCCGCGACGTTTCGGGCGAGGGCGTGCAGCAGGCGCTGCTGAAGATCATGGAAGGCACCGTCGCCTCCGTGCCGCCGCAGGGCGGGCGCAAGCATCCCCAGCAGGAGTTCCTGCAGGTCGACACGACCAACATCCTGTTCATCGTCGGCGGCGCCTTCGCCGGCCTGGAGAAGATCATCTCCGGCCGCGGCCAGGGCACCTCGATCGGCTTCGGCGCCAAGGTGGCCGACCCAGACGAGCGCCGCACGGGCGAGATCCTGCGTCAGGTGGAGCCGGAGGACATGCTCCGCTTCGGCCTGATCCCGGAGTTCATCGGCCGTCTGCCGGTCATCGCGACCCTGGAGGACCTCGACGAGGAAGCCCTGGTCAAGATCCTGACCGAGCCGAAAAACGCCCTGATCAAGCAGTACGCCCGTCTGTTCGAGATGGAGAATGTCGGCCTGAAGTTCACCGACGACGCGCTCAACGCGGTGGCCCGCAAGGCCATCCTGCGCCGCACCGGCGCGCGGGGCCTGCGCTCGATCATGGAAGGCATCCTGCTGGAGACCATGTTCGAACTGCCCAGCTACGAGGGCGTCGAGGAAGTGGTGGTCAACGCCGAGGTCGTCGAAGGCCGCGCCCAGCCGCTGGTCATCTACGCCGAGAAGAAGGCGGGCGGCGCGAGCGCCTGACGCTCGAAGCCAACCGGAATTGCGAAAGGGCGCGGTGAAAGCCGCGCCCTTTTTCGTTGTCTCCTGCGGGCCTTGGCGAGGGGCGCGGATCAGGGTCTTCTCGGCGCGGTGACGCTTCCCGGGGGAAGACCATGCTGCAGGCCTTCGCCGAGAACATCTGGATCGCGGACGGCCCCGTCGCAGACGTCGCCGGGTTTCGCTATCCGACGCGGATGGCCGTGATCCGCCTGGCCGATGGCGGGCTGTTCGTCTGGTCGCCGACGGCGCTCGACGCAGAGCTCGTGGCGGCGGTCAGGGCGCTGGGGCCCATGCGCCATGTGGTTGCGCCCAATGCCCTGCACCACCTGCATCTGGACGCCTGGCAGGACGCCTTTTCACCGGCCCGCTTCACCGCGCCGCCCGGACTGAGAAGGAAGCGGCCGGACCTGCGGTTCGACGACGAGCTGACCGACGGCTCGGTCCATGACTGGTCCGGCGAGATCGACCATGTGCTGGTCCACGGCAACATGATCACCACCGAGGCCGTTTTCTTTCACCGCCAGAGCCAGACAGCGATCTTCACCGATCTGATTCAGCAGTTCAGTCCGGACTGGTTCAGCGGCTGGCGTGCGGTGATCGCGCGGCTAGACCTGATGACCGCGCCGCAGCCGGAAGTCCCTCGCAAGTTCCGCAACGCCTTCGTCGGGCGTCGCGCCGCCCGGGCCGCTGTTCGCCGCATCCTGGAATGGCCGGCCGAGCGCGTGCTGATGGCTCATGCGCCTCCTGTCACGCAGGACGGCCAGACCTTCATCCGCCGGGCCTTCCGGTGGCTGGGCGTCTGACGCTTTTTCCGGATAGGTGGCGAGGGCCGGGCAGGGGGAGCGAAATTCCCGCTCTTCCGCGCTAGACCGGTGGCATGACCAAACGCGCAGGCCGGGGCCGTCCGGCGCATCCTGATATCCTGACGCCGGCCGAATGGACTGCGGTCGACGCGGCGCGGCACGGGATGAGCACCGGCGAGATCGCGCGCCGCCGCGGGGTCAGCCGCGATGCGGTCAAGCAGCACCTCGAGAGCGCCCGGGACAAGCTCGGGCTCGATGATCGCGCCGGGCTGCGCGCCTGGACCGGCGTGCGCGCCGATAGCCCCCTCCATGGAAAGGAGCCCGACATGACCGCCCCCCTCCAACTCGGCCCCATCGGCCAGATCGCCCGCTCGGTAAAGGACATCGCCGCCGCCGAGGCCTGGTATCGCGACGTGTTCGGCCTGCAGCACCTCTACACCTTCGGCAAGCTGGCCTTCTTCGACTGCGGCGGTGTGCGGCTGTTCCTGGAAGAGGGCGAAGGACGCGACGCGGCGGTGATCTACTTCCGCGTCCCGGATATCCGCGCCGCCCATGCACAGCTCGAAGCGCGCGGCGTTCACTTCGAGGGCGCGCCGCACCTCATTCATCGGCATGCCGACGGCATGGAGGAGTGGATGGCCTTCCTGCATGACAACGAGGGCCGATTGCTGGCCCTGATGGCACAGGTTCGGCCAGGCTGAGTCCCTTGCGCGCGAACGGAGTGGCGGCTCCATTGTCGGCGACGTGTTCTCCCAGGTGACCGACGTCGAACCGATGGGCAACGCCCTGCTGCGCAGCCGCGAACTCGATTGACCGACGCGGGATCGTCGCGCTCGCCTGGCGGAACCGCGGCCGTCCGTTGCGTGAATCCCGCCGATGTCCCTAACTGTCGCGGTCGCGTCAGCCGGGGTGTTCATGATCCATCGTCGTTCCGTCCTTGCGGGCCTGACCCTGACGTCGCTCGCGGCCCCCGCATACGCCTGGAGCCGCTTCCGGCCGCTGTTCAATGGCCGCGACCTCGATGGCTGGACTTCGGTCGGCGATGCCAACTGGTCGGTCGCTGACGGCGTGCTGTCTGCCGACAAGGGCGGCATGAGCTTCCTGGTGTCGCGGGAGAGCTTCCGCGACTTCGACCTGCGGGCAGAGCTCTGGGTCAGCGACGACGCCAACTCGGGCATCTTCATCCGCTGCGCAGACCGCGCGAAGATCACGCCGGCGACGGCCTATGAGGTCAATGTCTTCGACCGGCGTCCCGACCCGACCTACGGCACCGGCGCGATCGTCGACGTCGCGCCCGTCTCGCCGATGCCCAGGGCCGCCGGCCGCTGGAGCCTGATGGAGGTAAGTGCCCGGGGCGATGTGCTGTCCGTCGTCTTCAACGGCCAGAAGACCGTCGATGCGGTGCGCAATACCGCCCACACCGAAGGGCCACTTGCCCTGCAGTACGGATCGGGCGTGGTGAAGTTCCGGGCGGTGGAGGTCCAGACGGCCTGACGGGGACATGTACCGAAGGTACGTGTCCCCTAAACCCGCGGCCGCTCGATTGGGGGACACGTACCTGCGGTACATGTCCCCGCGACTACGCCGCCTCCAGCGCGCAGCCCGCCAGGGTGATGCGGTGCATCAGCCGGTAGTGGCCGTGGTAGTCGTTCTTGGCGAAATGCCAGGTCGCGCGGTTGTCCCAGATGGCCACCGTTCCCGGCTCCCAGACCAGGGTGTGCACATGCGCCGGGTTCATGGCGTGGGCGTAGAGCTTCATCAGCAGCGGCATGCTCTCCTCGCGGGTCATGCCCTCGAAGCGCAGGGTGAAGCTGGGATTCACATAGAGCACCGGCTTGCCGCTGCCCGGGTGCTTGATGACCACGGGATGGACCGTCTCGGGCGTCTCGACGCCGCCCTTGGCCAGTTCAGGCTGGTCGGTGTTGGCGTAGACGCCCTTTTCGCCGAACACGTGGTCGGAGCCGTGCACGGCCCTCAGACTGGCTATCTGCGCCTTCGTCTCCGCATCGAGCGTGTCATAGGCCGCGTACATGTCGGCGAACAGGGTGTCGCCGCCGCCGGGCGGCAGGTCGCGGGCGACCAGCACCGAGCCCATGGCCGGAGCGATATCGTAGCTGTGGTCGGTATGCCAGCCGCCACCGATGTTGGTGGTTTGCTCCGCAGTCTTCTCGACCTTGGCGATCATCGGATAGCCGGGCGCGGCGGGGAAGAAGCGATTCACGTCGATGGGCGCGATACGCTCGGCCAGGGCGATGTGTTGTTCCGGCGTGAGGGTCTGGCCGCGAAAGAACAGCACCCCGTTATCGAACAGGGCCTGACGGATCTGACCGGCGTCGGCGTCGCTCGGCCGGGCTAGGTCGACGTCGGAGACATAGGCGCCGCAACCGGCGGCGGGCTGAATGCGCAGGGCGGTGTCGAGCATGGGGTGTCTCCTCTGGCGTCGGGTGCATTGAGACAGGGTTCTGGCGCTCGGATTGTCACTGGCGTTACACTCGAACGATGAGCGCCGACTTCCTCCCCCGCGTAGCGACCATCCCCTGGTTCGCCCGGCAGCCGGCGGACCGCCGCGACGCCCTGTTGCGCGAGGGGCGCCTGTCGCGCCGCCAGACGGGCGAGTGGATGCATGGCGAGGGCGATGAGGAGACCGGCGTGCTGGCCGTCGTCGACGGATCGCTGAAGGTCTACGGGCAGGCCCCAGGCGGTCGGGAGGCGCTGATCGGCCTGCTCCCGGCCGGCACGGTGATCGGACAGAGCGCGGCCTTCGGCGGCGGGCCCAGGATCGTCACGGCGATCACCGCCTCGCCGTCGCTGATCTTCACCTTGTCGGACAGCGCTCTTCGCCGCGTGGCTGCAGTCCATCCCGGCCTTTGGGAGGCGCTGGGTGCGCTGGTCTATGGTCAGCTGAGGCTGAACGTCCAGGCGGTGGCCGAGCTGGTGGCCCTCAAGCCCCGTGAACGGTTGATTTCCCGACTGGCGCAACTGTCCGCCCAGGGGGATGGGCAGATCGCCATCGCCCAGGCCGATCTGGCCGAGATGATCGGCGTCACCCGCAAGGCGGTGAACGGCTGGCTAAGCGAGCTGGAGGCCGCGGGCTTGATCACGCGGGGGTACGGAGTGATCCGGGTGCTGGATGCGGGGCGGCTGGAGCGGATACTCGAACAGCAATAGCCGCTCATCCCGGCGAAGGCCGGGACCCAGGCTTTTTTCCTGACATCCCGGCGCTGAACGCTAAAACACCCGGGTCCCGGCTTTCGCCGGGATGAGCGGATTTGAGAGACAGCCGTGAACCTCTTCGACACCCTCACCGCCAACGGCGCCTCCACCGCCCCGTTCCTCGAGCGCCCGTCCGGCGCCGTCGACACCTATGCCGATCTGCAGGCCCATACGGCGCGCTACGCCCACGCCCTGCGCGCGCTCGGCGTCAAACCCGGCGACCGGGTGGCGGTGCAGGTCGAGAAGAGCCCGGAGAACCTCTACCTCTATCTGGCAGTGGTCCGCGCCGGAGCGGTCTTCCTGCCGCTGAACACCGCCTACACGATCCGCGAGCTGGACTACTTCATAAGCGATGCCGGCCCCTCGCTCGTGGTCTGCGATCCGCTGGTGGAAGAGGAGGTCTGCGGTCTCGTCGATGACCTAGACGCCAGGGTCGTGACGCTTGACGCGAACGGGGAGGGGAGCCTCGCCGACATCGCGGCGACCCGGCCGGCGACCTTTCCGACCGTGGCCCGCGAGGCCGGTGACCTGGCGGCCATCTGCTACACCTCGGGCACCACGGGACGCTCGAAGGGCGCCATGCTGACCCACGGCAACCTGGCCAGCAACGCCGCGACGCTCGTCGACCTGTGGCGTTTCACGGCCAACGACCGGCTGATCCACGCCCTGCCGATCTACCATGTGCATGGGCTGTTCGTGGCGACCAACGTGACCCTGATGGCCGGGGCCTCGATGATCTTCCGGCCGAGGTTCGATGCCGCGGAGGCGCTGTCGCTGTTTCCCCGCGCGACCGCCCTGATGGGCGTGCCGACCTTCTACACCCGCCTGCTGGCGCAATCGGGGCTGACCCGTGAGGCCGTGGCCGGGATGCGCCTGTTCATCAGCGGCTCCGCGCCGCTGTTGGCCGAGACCCATGTGGAGTGGTCGGCGCGCACGGGCACGGCGATCCTCGAGCGCTACGGTATGACCGAGACGGGGATGAACACCTCCAACCCCTATGACGGCGACCGCGTGGCCGGGACGGTCGGCCCGCCGCTGCCGGACGTGGCCCTGCGCATCGCCGATCCCGAAACCGGCGCGGCCCTGGAGCCCGGCGAGATCGGCATGATCGAGGTGAAGGGCCCCAACGTCTTCGCCGGCTACTGGAACATGCCCGAGAAGACCGCCGCCGAGTTTCGTCCCGATGGCTTCTTCACCACCGGGGACCTCGGGAAGATCGACGCCGCCGGCTACGTCCACATCGTCGGGCGCGGCAAGGACCTGATCATCTCCGGCGGCTTCAACGTCTATCCCAAGGAGGTGGAGGAGGGGATCGACGCCCTTCCGGGGGTGGTCGAGAGCGCCGTCATCGGCCTGCCGCATCCGGACCTGGGCGAGGGCGTCACCGCCGTGGTCGCCACCGGCGGCAAGGGGGCGTTCGATGAAGCCGCCGTCATCGCGGCCCTGAAAGACCGGCTGGCCCGATTCAAGCAGCCGAAGCGCGTGCTGTTCGTCGACGACCTGCCGCGCAACGCCATGGGCAAGGTCCAGAAGGCGCTCCTGCGCCAGCAGCACGCAGGGCTTTACAAGGACGGCATGTAAGTTTCTATTCGCAACCCAATTGGGAGGCGCTGATATGTCGAAGAAGGTTGTGCTCGTCATCGGGGCCGGCGACGCCACGGGCGGCGCGATCGCCCGGCGGTTCGCCCGCGAAGGCTATGCCGCCGTCATCGTCCGCCGGGATGCGGTGAACCTGAAGGATCTGACCGAGCAGATCGCCGCCGAGGGCGGAGAGGCCCACCCCTTCGGTGTTGATGCCCGCAAGGAAGACCAGATGGTCGACCTGTTCGCGAAGGTCGAGGCGGAGATTGGTCCGATCGAGGTTGCGGTGTTCAACATCGGCGCGAACGTGAACTTCTCCATCGTGGAGACCACGGCCCGCGTCTACACCAAGGTCTGGGAGATGGCGGCCTTCGCCGGCTTCCTCACCGGGCGGGAGGCGGCGAAACACATGCTGCCGCGCGGGCGAGGGACGATCCTGTTCACCGGGGCAACGGCCTCCCTGCGCGGCGGCAAGGGTTTCTCGGCCTTCGCCGGCGCCAAGTTCGCGCTGCGGGCCCTGGCCCAGTCGATGGCGCGGGAACTGGGGCCGCAGGGCATCCATGTGGCCCATGCGATCATCGACGGCGCCATCGACACGGCCTGGATCGCGGAGAACTTCCCGCAACGCTATGCGCTGAATGGCCAGGACGGGATCCTCGATCCCGACCACATCGCCGACGCCTACTGGATGTTGCACAGCCAGCCGCGCGACGCCTGGACCCACGAACTCGACCTGCGCCCCTGGATGGAGACCTTCTGATGGGCAAGACCCTGGAATTCCTGTTCGACGTCGGCAGCCCGACGACCTACCTGGCCCACAAGCGCATGCCGGGCCTGATCGAGCGCACCGGCGCGGAGGTGATCTACATCCCGGTCCTGCTGGGCGGCATCTTCAAGGCCACGGGCAATGCGTCGCCGGTGATGGTGCCAGCCAAGGGCGTCTACATGGGCGCCGATATGGCTCGCTACGCAAAGCGGTTCGACATCACCCTGAACATGAACCCGCACTTCCCGATCAATACCCTGCCGATGATGCGGATGCTGGCCGGGCTGGTCGGCGAGGACCCGTTCCCGCAGGTGGTCGATGTGCTGTTCGACGCCATGTGGAAGGGCCGCAAGCAGATGGGCGACCCGGCGGTGGTCGCCGAGGTGCTGACGAAGGCAGGTTTCGACGCGCCGGCGCTGCTGGCCCTGGCCGAGACGCAGGACGCCAAGGACGCGCTCAAGACCAACACCGAAACAGCCATCGCCCGCGGAGCCTTTGGAGCCCCGACCTTCTTCGTCGATGACGAGATGTTCTTCGGCCAGGACCGGCTCGACTGGGTGGAAGAGGCGCTCTCCTGAACCCTCCCCCGTGAGGGGATTGGCGACCTTGCTGTCAGCAACGTGACACGCAGCTCTGGACATCGCCCCGTCCGCCTTGCGAGCCTCCTCGTCAGGGAGAACGCCATGACCAACACAAAAGCCGATGACTTTGCCGACGCATCTGTTGTCGCGCTGACCGCCGCGCTCGACGGACGAAAGGTCAGTGCCCTTGAACTGGCCGATGCCGCCATCGCCCGTATCGAGGCACGGGACGATGCGATCAACGCCTTGGTGGTGCGCGATTTCGACAGGGCGCGCGTCGCAGCGAAAGCGGCTGACGCCGCACTGGCGCGCGGGGAGCGCCGACCGCTGCTGGGCATTCCGATGACCGTGAAGGAGGCCCATTGGCTCGCCGGCACGCCCACCACCTGGGGCATGGAAATGTGGAAGGACTGGAAGGCCCCGGTCGACGCCGTCGGAATCCAGCGGGTCAAGGCGGCGGGTGCGGTTATCCTGGGCAAGACCAACGTCCCGCCGATGCTGGCTGACTGGCAGAGCGACAATCCGGTCTATGGCCGGACCAACAATCCCTGGAACCTCGCGCGCACCGCGGGCGGCTCGTCGGGCGGCAGCGCTGCGGCTTTGGCGGCCGGCTACGTGCCGCTGGAGTTCGGCTCGGACATCGGTGGCTCGATCCGGATCCCGGCGGCCTTCTGTGGCGTCTACGGTCACAAGCCGAGCTACGGCATCGTGCCCTTGCGCGGGCATACGCCGCCGGGGGTCGATGGCTACAATGTCGTGCTAGCGGTCGTTGGGCCGATGGCCCGCACTGCGGCCGACCTGGAGCTTGCCCTGGACGCCATGGCCGGGCCAGACGATCTGGAGATGACCGGCTATAGCCTGACGATCCCGCCGGCGCGGCACAGCAGGCTGGAGGACTTCCGGGTTCTGGTCATCGACAGCCATCCGATGGCCCCGCTCGACGAGGAGATCCGCGCCGCGCTCGACGGTCTCGCCGGTCGTCTGGAGGACCTCGGGGTCGCCGTCGACCGCGACAGCGACCTGCTGCCCGATCCGGCGGAGGCCCACGCCGTCTACGGGGCGATCCTCAACACCGCCATGATGCGCGGCGCACCGGGCGCGCGATCGCCCTCGGCGCATGAATGGATGGACCTGCAGGACGCCCAACTGGCCATCCGTCGGCAGTGGGCGCAGCTGTTCCGCGCCTATGACGTGGTGCTGGCGCCGACCCACGGCTCGGTGGCCTTCTCGCACAACGACAGCCCGGACATGGGCGCCCGCAAGCTGCTGATCAACAACGAACTGTCGCCCTATTTTGACCAGCTGGCCTGGCCGGGCATGGCGACCCTGGCGCATCTGCCGGCCACAGCCGCGCCGATCGGCCTCAACCGGGCAGGCATGCCGATCGGCATCCAGATCATGGGACCGTATCTCGAGGACCGCACCACCATCGCCTTCGCCGGCCTGCTGGAACGGGAGTTCGGCGGGTTCAGGAAACCGCCGGGGTACTAGAGGACATGTACCAAATGTAGGTGTCCCCTATCCCTTGATCAGCGCCGCTCTCTCTTCCGGGGCCAGCGGCCGCCAGCGGCCTTCGGGCAGGGCGCCCAGGGTGATCGGGCCGATGCGGGTGCGCAGCAGATCGACGACGCGTAGCTCGACCAGATCGCACATGCGGCGGATCTGGCGGTTGCGCCCTTCCTTGAGCACGAAGCTCAGCGTCTGTTTTCCGGACAGGTTCACCTGGGCCTGCTTCAGCTGGCGGCCGTCCAGTTCGAGGCCGAAGCGCAGCAGTTCCATCTTGTCCTGGGTGATCTCGCCGATGACCTGGACGCGGTATTCTTTCTCCAGGTCGGAGTCGGGGCCGATCACGGCCTTGGCGACCACGCCGTCCTCCGAGAGGATCAGCAGGCCGCGGCTGTCCATGTCGAGCCGGCCGATCGGCGCCAGCCGGCTGTCCCGACCGGGGATGGCGGTGCCCGGGCCCCAGAGGGTGCTGCGGTTGATCAGCCGGACGGCCGGCACCTGCTCACCCTCGGGCTGGGAGGACACGATCCCGACCGGCTTGTGAAACATCAGCGTCAAACTGGCGGACAGGGCACCCGTGGCCGCATCGGCCAGGGTCAGGGTCTGGCCGGGCTGGATCTTGCGGCCGGCGTCCTCGACCACCTCGCCGTCGATGCTGACCAGCCCCTTGCCGATCAGCGCCTCGGCCTCACGGCGTGAGCAGACGCCGCTTTGCGCCAGCCAGCGGTTGACCCGCTGGGGTTCGGCTTCGTCGTAGGTGCGGGTCCAGGCCATGGGGGCATCTAGCCCGTCCCCGTTCCAGCGGAAAGGGAGGATCGGCCACCCGGTTCGTTCACCGGCCGCCGTTGAGCGCGCCGCGACAGGGCTGGCGCCGAATGCCGTCGTCAGGCCGCCGCGCGTTCCATGCGGCGCAGCTGCTGCAACTGGCGGAAGGAGATCAGCCGGCGGCTGCCCTCGTCCCATAGCGCCAGCGAGACCGTCCTGAAGCTTTCGACCAGACCCAGACGGCTGACGTTGCGCAGCTCGGGATGGTCCTTCAGCACCTTGGTCAGGCGGTAGTAGGGAATGCGGCTGTTCACGTGGTGCACATGGTGCACGCCGATGTTGGCGGTCATCCAGCGAAGGGGCGCCGGGAGGTCGTAGTGCGAGCTGCCGTGCAGGGCCGCCTCGGTGTGATCCCATTCGCCCTTGCGGGCCCAGTAGGCGTTCTCGAACTGGTGCTGGACGTAGAACAGCCAGACGCCGATCGAGGCCGCCATCAGGATGGTCGGCAGATGGATCAGCAGCAGACCCTTCCAGCCGCCGGCCCAGATGGCGAGGCCGACGATGACGGCGATCGCCGCGTTGGTGCCCATGGCGCTGAGCCAGGGCTTCCAGCCTTCCTTCATCAGTCCCATCGGCATGCGCTGCTCGATCACGAAGACCCAGGCCGGGCCGATGACGAACAGGACGATGGGATTGCGGTACAGGCGGTAACCGATCCGCTTCAGGAGCGGCAGCGCCCGGTACTCGGCGACGGTCAGGGTGGCGATGTCACCCAGGCCGCGGCGGTCGAGGTCGCCTGAGGTGGCGTGATGGATCGCGTGCGACCGGCGCCAGCAATGGTAGGGCGTCATGGTCAGGACGCCGATCAGTCGCCCCGTCCAGTCATTGGCCGCCGGACTGCGGAAGAAGGACTGGTGGCTGCAGTCGTGCTGCACCATGAACAGCCGGACGAGGAAGGCCGCCGCCGGAATCGACAGCAGCAGCGCCAGCCACCACAGGCCGAAGATCGCGGCCACCCAGGCCGCGGTCCAGATCGCGGCCAGCGGCGCGGCGCTGAGTAGGATCTCGAGGATCGAGCGGGCGTGGCTCGGGCCCTGGTAGGCCGTGAGGACCTTGCGCCAGCGGCTGGGTTCGGAGGTGTTCGTGGACACTTTTTCTTCCCGACTCGCGGCGACCGCTTCTTGTGCGAACGATCTAGCCCGACAATGCGACGGAGATGTTTAAGCCCCTGCTACGAGTCGCGCGAGATGCCGTGATGTCACGGCAAGCGGGCAGGCAGCGGGGCTGGCCTTCCGTCTAGGCCGGGACTGCGGCTTATTGGCGGCGGCAAGCGGCCCCGAGGGTCAGCGCTTGCGGTAGGCCTTGGCGTCGGCTGCGAGACTGGTGGCCCAGCTGTCCTTTTCCTCGGCGGGCGGCGCCTGGAAGGGCAATTCGCCCGCCACGCCGCGAATGGCCAGCCACAGGGGCAGGGCGTAATGGCCGAGCATGCGCAGGGGGCGGCGTTTGTCGGTGACATCCCAGCCGGCGTCCTCGAAGGCGAAAACCTGCTGCGCCGGCGGCTTGCGGTCGATCCCGTCCCAGTCTGCCGGCAGGGCGGTGGCTTCGGCCTCGTCCGCCGTCAGGCCGAAGCAGGCGCGGCAGACGGCATCGATTTCCGGGACGTCCGCCCGCGCGTCCGGCTCCGCCAGCGAGGGCTTCATCAGCGCACGGGTCTCAAGGTCGGCGATCCCGGGCAGATCGATCAGGCGGCGCAAGGGCTGGGTCATGGCGTCAGGGTAGCGGGCAGGGGGCGAGGCGCCAACGTGCGGGGTTCGAGACGCTCGCTTGGGGCTCGCTCCTCACCCTGACGTATGGCTTTCAAGCCCGCCCTTTTCGTCATCCTGAGGAGCGATCCTGCGGGATCGCGTCTCGAAGGACGCAACCCTGTTGCTCAAGGCGATTTGGCAGTATTCAGAGCTCACCACCCAAGCGGAGCACTCCATGGCCGGCCTGAAAGACAAGCGCGGCTTTATCGACAAGGACCGTCTCGATCTCTCCGAGCGTCAGGCCGTCGAGTACTGGATGAAGCGCTGGGGCGTGACGAAGGAGCAGCTCACTGCCGCCCACCGCGCCGCCGGTCGTATGACCAAGGACATCGCCGCGCACCTGGGGAAGAAGCGGTAGGCCGTCGACCAGGGTCTTTTGCTGGGGAAAACCCGCTCTTTCCTCTGCGCCCCAACGCTGCGGCGCACCCGGTGCGCTTGAATGCACCGGCGAAGCGGCCACATATCATTCACAAAGGTCGCCCAGTGTAGGTCGGCCTGCGCGGCGCCGACATTGCAGGGCCGCGCTGAGGAGAATGGTATGACCGACATCCGTACGCTTCCGGTGTTGCCGCTTCGGGACATCGTGGTGTTTCCCCATATGGTCGTTCCCCTGTTTGTGGGACGCGACAAGTCGGTCCGTGCGCTCGAAGAAGTGATGCGCGGCGACAAACAGATCCTGCTGGCCACCCAGAAGAACTCCGCCGACGACGATCCCGCCCCGGACGACATCTATGATGTCGGCGTGGTGGCCACCGTGCTGCAGCTGCTGAAGCTGCCCGACGGAACCGTGAAGGTGCTGGTCGAGGGCAAGGCCCGCGCTGCGGTGATCAGGTTCACCGGCCGCGAGGATTACTACGAGGCCGAGACCGCCGCGATCGAGGAAGACGGTGGCGAGGAGCACGAGGCCGAGGCGCTCTCGCGCGCCGTGGCCGAGCAGTTCGAGAACTACGTCAAGCTAAACAAGAAGATCCCGCCGGAAGCCCTGGCGTCGATCCCGCAGATCGTCGAGCCGGGCAAGCTGGCCGACAGCATCGCCGCCCACCTGTCGGTGAAGATCGGCGACAAGCAGCAGCTGCTGGAAATCTTCACCGTCGTGAAGCGGCTGGAGAAGGTCTTCGCCCTGATGGAGGGCGAGATTTCCGTCCTGCAGGTCGAGAAGAAGATCCGCTCGCGCGTGAAGCGCCAGATGGAGAAGACCCAGCGCGAGTACTATCTGAACGAGCAGATGAAGGCGATCCAGCGCGAGCTGGGCGACCAGGACGACGGCCGCGACGAACTCATCGAGCTGGAGCGGCGGATCAAGAAGACCCGTCTTTCCAAGGAGGCCCGCACCAAGGCCGAGGGCGAGCTGAAGAAGCTTCGCAACATGAGCCCCATGTCGGCCGAGAGCACGGTCGTGCGCAACTATCTCGACTGGCTGCTGTCCATTCCGTGGGGCAAGGCCAAGCCGAAGAAGATTGATCTGGCCCGCGCCGAGGCGATCCTGGAAGAGGATCACTACGGTCTGGAGAAGGTGAAGGAGCGCATCCTCGAGTATCTGGCCGTCCAGGCGCGGACCAACTCGCTGAAGGGCCCGATCCTGTGCCTCGTTGGCCCTCCGGGCGTCGGCAAGACCTCGCTCGGCAAGTCGATCGCCAAGGCGACCGGCCGTGAATTCGTGCGCCTGTCACTTGGCGGCGTGCGGGACGAAGCGGAAATCCGCGGTCACCGCCGCACCTACATCGGCTCGATGCCCGGCAAGGTCATCCAGTCGATGAAGAAGGCCAAGGCGGTCGATCCGTTCTTCCTGCTCGACGAGATCGACAAGATGGGCAGCGACTATCGCGGCGACCCGTCGTCGGCTCTGCTTGAAGTGCTCGATCCGGCGCAGAACTCGACCTTCGCCGACCACTACCTGGAGGTCGACTACGACCTGAGCCAGACGATGTTCGTCACCACGGCCAACAGCCTGAACATGCCCCAGCCGCTGCTGGACCGCATGGAGATCATCCGCATCCCCGGCTACACCGAGGACGAGAAGGTCCAGATCGCGATCCGCCACGTCCTGCCCAAACTGACCAAGGATCACGGCCTCAAGGCCGAGGAATTCGTGGTGCCGGAGGACGCGATCCGCGGGCTGATCCGCTACTACACGCGGGAAGCCGGCGTGCGGTCGCTGGAGCGGGAACTGGGCAACCTGGCGCGCAAGGTCGTCCGCGATCTCGGCCGCGAGAGTGTCACCACGATCACCATCGATGACGAACGCCTGGCCAAGTACGCCGGGGTGAAGAAGTACCGCTACGGCGAGACCGACGAGGAGGACCAGGTCGGCATCGTGACAGGCCTCGCCTGGACCGAGTTCGGCGGCGACATACTGACGATCGAGGCCATCCGGATGTCCGGCAAGGGCCGGATGTCGATCACGGGCAACCTCAAGGACGTGATGAAGGAGTCGATCTCGGCGGCGAACAGCTACGTCCGTTCGCGGGCTCCCGCGTTCGGCATCAAGCCGACGGTGTTCGACAAGACCGATATCCATGTCCACGTGCCCGACGGCGCGACGCCCAAGGACGGCCCGTCGGCCGGCGCCGCCATGGCCACCGCCATGGTCTCGGTGCTGACCGGAATTCCGATCCGCAAGGAGATCGCCATGACCGGCGAAATCACCCTGCGCGGCCGGGTGACGGCCATCGGCGGGCTGAAGGAGAAGTTGCTCGCCGCCCTGCGGTCCGGCGTGAAGACCGTGCTGATCCCTCAGGAGAACGAGAAGGATCTGGCCGACGTGCCCGAGAACGTGAAGCGCGATCTGGAGATCATCCCGGTCTCGACCATCGATCAGGTGCTTGCGCTGGCGCTTACGGGGCCTCTGACGCCGATCGAATGGGTCGAGCCGGTTGAGTCGATTGCTGCAACTGCGAAGGTCGAAGAACCCTCCGACGACGCCGTGATCACCCACTGAAGCTAGGTTATCATCGATAATGTGGGCCGCCCGGGTGATTCCCGGGCGGCCTTTCGTTTGACGCGGGGGCGCCATCCGCCATAATCCCTTGCAGGCGAACGGCTCGCCCTTGGGGGGAACGCCGCGCCGCACAACACTTGGCTGGGAGAATTCAATGACCAAGGCCGAACTGGTCGCCGCCATCGCCGATGGCGCGGGTCTCAATAAAACGCAGGCTGCTGCAGCGCTGCAAGCGTTCGTCGACTCGGTGACCGCGTCGCTCAAGAGCGGGAATGACGTCCGCCTTGTGGGCTTTGGCACCTTCAAGGCTGTCAATCGGGCCGCCGGCACCGCGCGCAACCCGCGCACCGGTGAGACCGTGAAGCGTCCGGCCTCCAAGACCGCCCGCTTCCAGGTTGGCGAAGGCCTGAAGAGCACCCTGAACAGCTAGTCGCTGCTTCCGGGCTGAAAATTGCGAGAGGCGGTCGCCGACAAGGCGGCCGCCTCTTTGCTTTGGGCCCTGTGCCGTCCCCCCTTCCGGGGGGAGCCGGTTGGCCCCGGTCGGCTATGCTCATGGTCGAGGGACCATGCGTATCAGGGGCGTCGACGGCATGAGGCGAGTTGACCGGAGCTTGTCGGCGCTTGTGCTCGCCGGTCTCCTGGTGCTGTCGCCGGCATGGGCTGCGGCGGCTGGAGCCAGGGCCGCAGGAGCGCCATCACCATCCCCGGCGCCGGTCGAACCCGCGCCCACCGATCCCGAAGAAATCGCCGCCCGAAAGGCCTGGCTGGATGCGCGCGCCGCTCACGGCGACGACGACGGCCGGACGCTCAGCGCGGCGCGGGAATACGCCTTCCAGATGGCGTTCAACGACAAGCCTGCGCCGGCCATCGCCCTGATGAGCGATACTCTGGACCGTGTCCGTCGCCTGGCCGGCGCGGGCAGCCCGGACACGGCGACGATTGCGTCTGACCTCGGCTGGATTCTCATGGAAAACGAGCGTTTCGCCGAGGCTGAAGCGCCATTGGCGCAGGCCTGGGCCACCCTCAAGAGGGCCAAACCGCCGAAGGACGGGCCGGGGTTCCGGGTCCTCGGCTATCTGACGACGACACAGACCGCGCTGGGTCGCGGCGCCGACCGGCTGCCGGACTATGACGCCGTCATTGCCGCGCGTCGGGCGGTTCATGGCGACACCGGCGACACCTTGAAGGCCCTGGCCGCGAAGGCCGACCTTCTCGTGGAGCTCAAGCGCGGCGCCGAGGCGGAACCCATCCTGCTGCAGATCGTCGAGGCCCGGCGGGCGGCCGGCGGCGATCCTCGCGACCTTCAACGGGCGCGCAAGCGGCTGGCTGAATGCCTGCGGTCGCTCGGCAAGCTGGAAGAGGCGGCCGCCCTCTACCGCGAGGTCTGGCAGGCCGAGCAGGCATTGCCCGATCCCTCCGGTATCTACGTGATGATCTCGCCGGACGCCCTCGTGTCGACCCTGCGCCAGCTGGGCCGCGCGTCCGAGGCCGCCGAGGTCCTGCGCGCGACCTGGGAGACCCAGAAGAAGACCCTTGGACCATCCAACGCCATTACCCAGCTGACAGCCCGATCGATCGCCGAGGTGCTGGGCGAGATGGGTGCGACCAGCGAGGAAGAGGCGATCCGCCGCCAGTACTGGCTGAGCCGTCGCCAGGCCCTGGGCGACGACCATCTCGCGGTGCATCTGGCGGCCATCGAACTGGCCAACAGCTGGCTGGTCATGGGGCGGCTCGAAGAAGCCGAGGCGCTGGCGCGCGAGGCGCTGGCGGGACTGCGCCGCACACCCACTGCTGTGCGCGGCGACATCATAAACGCCGCCAATATCCTCTCCGCCATTCTCTATGGGCGGGGACGGTACGCGGAGGCCAAGGCGTTTGCGGACGAGGCCCTCGCCGGCCTTGCCGCGTCGGAACCGGCGGAGGACCGTGAGAAGCTGTCGGCCGAAGCGAGCTACGCCACTATTCTTGACGCCCTGGGCCGACGCAAGGAGGCGGAGGCGCGCTTCCGTCAGGTGCTGGAAATTCGTCGTCGGGCCTTTGGCGACGCCGACCCTGACACCCTGTCGTCGATCAACGCCCTGGCCGTGCACCTGGCGCACACCGGCCGCCTGGCTGAAGCCCTGCCCCTGTTCCGCGAGCAGGCAGTCGCACTGGATCGCCAGTCCGGCGGGACCCTCGCGCCGGTCGCCTCGACGATCAGCGCCTATGCCAATCTGGGTTTCACAGCCGGAAGCCTGGGACGCCACGAGGAATCCTACCGCGCCTTCAGCCGCGCGGCGGCGGCGGTTCAGCAGCGTTACGCCAGCCGCGAGGCCAGCGGCGGCGCGATTCAGGCGAAGACGGTGCTGGTGCGATACCGGCACGTCTTCACCGGCCAGGTCAGCGCGGGCTGGTCGCTTGCCCACGACCGGTGAGGCTTTGACGATGGACCCGACCCTGCTGGTCTTGGAAGCGGCTTTGCGTAAAGTTCGCACGACGGCGGTCGGACCGAGGGGGCGAACACTGGCATGAAATCCGACTGGGACGGCGCAGGGAACATGGGGCTGGACATCGCCCTGGACGAAGCCCTCGACGCCGAGGGCGATGACGTCGATCCCTCCGCCAGGGCGCTCATGCTCAAGCAGGTCCGCATGCTGGACCTGCAGATGCGGCACCTGCGCCGGGAGACCCGTGAGCAGGGCGTGAAATTCCTGCGCGAGCGGCTGCATGCCGCGTTCGAGCTGACCATCGGGATCGGGGTGCTGTTGCTGGTCGCACTGACAGCCAGTCTGCTCTGGAGCGCGAGTCAGGCCGACGGACTGGTCATCAAGGCGTTTGCAGTGCCGCCGGATATGGCGACCCGCGGCATAACGGGATCCGTCCTGGCGAGCCGCCTTTCCGATGGCCTCGGCGAGATCGAGTCGGTGACGAGTTCGGTCCGCGCGGGCGGCGCGGTTCGCGCGACCCAGCGCCAGGAGGTCAAGGTCCAGATTCCGGAGACCACGATCTCGATCAGCGACGTCGACGCCCTCCTGCGCGACTGGCTTGGCCGCGAGACGATCGTGACGGGGGAACTGGTGCAGGAGGAGGGGCGGATCAGCCTGACCGTCCGCGTCGGTGACCGACCCGGAACGACGCTCTACGGCGCGCCCGTTGAGCTGGATTTACTGATCCGGCGTGCGGCCGAGCAGGTTCTGGCGCAAACCGAACCCTACCGCTACGCGGTCTATCTGTCGGCGCAGAACAAGCAGGATGAAGCGCTCGCCGTGGCCGAAGGCCTCGCCCTGAACGGCTCACCGACGGATCGAGCCTGGGGCTTCGCGATGTGGAGCCGGCTGCTGGCGTCCCGCGGCGATTTCGCCGGCGCCGCGACCAAGGCGCGGCGCAGCCTGGAGCTCGATCCGGGTATCGCGGCGACCCACGACAACCTGGCCGCCGCCCACCGGGCGCTCGGTCGTGACCAGGAAGCGCTCACGGCGTCACAAGCGGCGTTGACCGCCATGCGCCGGGAGCACCGGGGCCTCGACAGGATCAGCGGTCCAAGCCGCCTTGCGACGATGGAGGGGCGGGTCCTGGAAGCGCGCGGCGACTTTGGCGCGGCTGCGGAAAGCTACGCCCGCGCCATGCGGATCGGCGGCCTGTCGCGCGCTGCCCAGGCCGCGGCGTCGCTGCCGCGCGTCCTGGCGATGGACCATGACATATCGGGCGCCCGGCGAGCCCTGGACGACCTGCGGGGCACGCTCCCCGAGGACGCCATCATTGATGCGGCGATGGCGCCGGCGCTGGTGGAAATGCAGGCGGGCGCCTGGCCTGCCGCAGAGCGCCTGCTGCGCAAGGCGGAGATGACGGCCCTGATGTTCGGTGATGCGGGCATCGTGGTGCGCAGGACCCAGGTCGCGCCGCATCTCGCCTACGTCATGGCGATGCGAGGGGACCTTGAGGGCGCGCGCACGATGATCGCCGCGTCCCCTGCCGATTGCTATGTCTGTGCGCGCGTGCGGGCCGTCATCGCCGGCCTGTCCGGTGACCGGAAGGGCGCGGAACAGGCCTTCGCGGCGGCGGTTGCACTCGCGCCGGACCTGGCGACCGCGCATATCGACTGGGCCCGGGCGCGGCTGTCGGCGGGTGACGTCGAGGGCGCCATTGCCCAGGCCCGCAAGGCTGCGGCGCTGGCGCCGGCCTGGAGTGATCCGCTCGTCATCTGGGGCGAGGCGCTCGCGCGCAAGGGGGATCGCGAAGGCGCCGCGCGGAAATTCGCCTCCGCCGCGGTCCTGAGTCCGCGCTGGGGGCTGCCCTTGCTGCGGCAGGCGCAGATTATGAACGCGCAGGGGCGTCGCGTGCAGGCGGCAAGGCTGCTCGCGTCCGCGCGCCGCCTCAGCCTGACGACGGCGCAGCTCGCCGAACTGGCGGCCGAGCAGGCGCGGCTTTCGTCATGAAACGCAAGACGGCCGGCTCCGGGAATGATGTAGTCGGGCTCTGGAATGACCGTGCGTGAGGGATTGGCAATGAACTGGCGGGCGTTGGTCGCGGCGGCTTTTGTCTGGGGTTCCGCGACGCTGTCGCCGGCGCTCGCTCAGGAACTGACCCTCGGGCAGGTCTCGGAAGCTGCGCAGAGCCAGGATTTGCCGACGCTGCGCAGGGCAGTGAATGATCCCCAATTGCTGGCCTCGCTGGCGGCGATCGATCCGGCCGCGGCCGTTGATCTGCAGCTGTCGATCGGCAGGACCCTCGAAGCGGCGGGCGACAAGGTCGCCGCGATCACCGCCTACCAGGCTGCCGTGGCCACGATCGGGTCGAGCAAGGGCGGTCACGACGACCTGACCCAGGTGGACCCGCTGCGTCGTATCGCTGCGCTTCGCGTGCAACTGGGCGATCTGCCGGGCGCCGTGAAGGATATCGACCGGGCGTTCGCCATCGCCACGGCGGCGAAGCATCCGTCGCTGCGCGAAGTACGGGTCGAATACGAGACAATCCGCGCCGCCTTTGTCGCTGCCAATCCGGCCGACAGTCTGCCTGAGCCCTACAAGCCGCGCGGCGGGGAATCGAACCGCTACGACGTGGTCGAGCTGTTCTACGCCACCCATCGCAAGCCGACCGGCGCGGTCGAGCCGATCCGGTTCTACGGTGGCGAGCGCGGTCCGCTGGTCTATGGCAAGGCCTATGTCAGCGTGCCGCGTGACCGGGCTGCGGGCAGCATGCCCAAGCCGAGTTTCTGGCGCGCCGAGTTCCGGCCCGATCCCAATCGCCACATCATCCTGACCGACATCAAGCCGCTGACCTCGCGCGACGCCTTCTTCGGCGAGGTTCGCGGTCGGGTCGCCAGTTCGGGCCGCAAGGAGGTGTTTGTCTTCATCCACGGCTTCAACACCGATTTCCAGGGCGGCGCCGAGCGGGCGGCGCAGCTGGCGGCGGATCTGTCGATCGACGGCGCGCCGATCCTCTATTCCTGGCCCTCGCGCGGCAGCGTGCTCGCCTATCGCCAGGACGAGGAAGAGGCCGAGATCGACAGCCAGATCGCCGATCTGGCCGCCTTCCTCGACGACGTCGCACGCCGGACCGGGGCCGACCGGGTGCATCTGATCGCCCATTCGATGGGCAATCGCTTCCTCATCAAGGCCCTGAACCGCCTGGGCGATACGCCCGCCACAGATCGACCGCGGTTCGCCGAGATTGTGCTCGCGGCGCCTGACGTCGGCGTCGATGACTTCAATCTGCGCTGGCCGCAGATCCGGTCGCTCGGCGAGCGGTTCACCCTCTATGCGTCCAAGCGCGACAAGGCCCTGCTGATCAGCGGCCAGATCAATGGCATGCAGCGGATTGGCGATGCACGGCGGATCGTCATCACAGACGGCCTGCAGACGGTCGAGACGACCGCGGCCAGCGGCGGCCTGCTGGGGCACAATGACTTCGCGGGCACGGCGCTGGACGATTTCCGCGGCCTGATCTGGTACAGCCTTGCGCCGGACCGGCGATGCATCCTGCAGACCGACCAGCTGGGCGGCCAGACCTTCTGGGTGTTCGCCGGGAAGGGCGCCTGTCCCGAGAGCGAGTTCCGTGAGGCCGTGTCGATGGCCCGCAAGGCCGGGTCGCCCGGCGCTGCGGCGGCCCAGGTCCAGAACATGATCGCCGAGCTGGCCAACAATCCGGAAGCCGCCCTCGACCTCTCGCTTCTGCGAAACGTCTATCGCCTGTTGTCGGCCTTCCCGGCCGGGATCAGGGACGCAACGAACCCTTCGGGTAACCGGCCCTGACGAGGGGCCGGCCGCGACGGGCTATTTGTTGCGGCTCTCACCGACGAGCACAAAGGGCGCCCAGTAGCGAGGTTCGACGAAGGCCGTCTCGGCCTTCACCTTGAGAATGGCCTGTTGGAGCGCGACGGCCCGGTTGACCCTGGTGTCGGTGAGGCCGTTGAACATCGAGACCATCAGCTCCTTGGTCGACTTGTCGTCCACCGGCCAGTGAGAGACCAGCAGCGAACGGGCTCCGGCATAGAAGAAGCTGCGCGCGAGACCGGACAGGCCGTCTGCGCCGAGCGTGCCGTCAGCACGCGCGGTGTTACAGGCCGACAGCACGACGAAGCTGGCCTGGATATCGAGGGCCGCCGCCTCGGAGGCGGTCAGAAGCCCGTCGTCCTCGGCTGAGGCAGAGCCGGCGGCCGGCGGGGTCAGAACCAGGCCCGGTTCGCCACGCGATCCGCCCTCACCACCCATCAGGGCGTGCGTCGCGAAGTGCAGGACGTCGGCCCGGCGAATGTCGAGGCTGGTCTTGACCAGGGTTTCGGTGAACTGCTCGCGCGTGCGGACAAAGGCGCCGCGACGCCCGAACAATGTCGCCAGCGCACCGATCTCCGATTCCGCGCCGGGAAGGGGGGCGAGGGCCCGCAGCTTCTCGGTGTCGGCCAGGTCCCCGTTGGAATACTGCTCCCAGCCCTCGGCGCCGCGGCTCTCGCCGACATCGCCCCCCAGGGCCGGGCCGCCGAGACCGGCATAGGCCAGGGTCGCCTTGACGGCCGCCTTACCCGAGCCGCGCGCGCCTGCGCCACAGCCGGGATGTGGCGTCGTCGCCGAAAGGCAACGCAGGGTTCGCAGCGACGAGATCGCCGGCAGCGTCACCAGCGCGTAGCGATCGATCAGCCATTGTGTCTCGCGCACATAGGCCCGGTCGGTGTCCGCGCCCTGTGGCTCGGCGGTGACCAGAACGGAGAAGGGCAGGGATTGCAGCGCGCCGGTGGTGGCGATGAACACCACCTTCTTGTCGCGGAACTTCGGTTCGAGCGGCGCGATGAGTTCGGAATAGAGCCTGAAGGCGGTCTTTCGATCAAAGGCCGGAGCTTCATCGGCGGCCGATTGCGTCGGAGCGGGCGTCGCGCCGGCCATGCCGACGTTGCCTCGGGTGCCTGTCGAGGGATCCAGGGCCTTGCGCAGGGTCTGGACGGCGGCGGTGACGTCTTCGTCCTTCATCGAAGACCGGGCCCAGTCAAAGCCATCCCGGGTGACGACCCAGAGGTAGGTCCCATCGGGGGCCGGCACGATCAGCAGCACCGCCTCGTCCTTGTCGAGCAGGGCTTGCGTCTCGGCGGCCTTGAGCGGCATCGGCCGCGTCAGTTCGACATAGGCGGGGAACCGTTCATCGATGGTCTTCTCGAGGCTGTCCAGCTCCAGCGACAGGGCTGCTTCCTGGTCACGCAGGGCTCGGGCTCGGGCGCGTTGCGCGACAGCCTCGACGCTCGTGCCGGTGGTTTCAGAAGCGCGCTGGATTTGCTTTCGCAGGGCGTTGATCTGGTTGAGCAGCGCTTCGCGCCGGCGAACAAGGCCGGCGAGTTCGCCCTGGCCCTCGCCAAAACGGGCGCTGATGTTGGTCATTGCGTCGGCGGCGGCGGACACGACGGCGCCCTGGGCGGCCTCGTAGGTCTCTTCACGCAGCTTCGCATACTGTTCAGGCGACACCCCCGCGGGTGAAGGTGTGGCGGACAGCGTCAGGGTGACAGCCACCGCGACGCTCAGCGACAGCTTCAGGAAGGGGGTCGAACGCTTCATCGGGTTACCCTGCATGCGGTCGCCATCCCGGAGTTCCGGACGGGCGGCCAAAACGACAGCTGCGACCCGCCGGGTGGCGGGCCGCAGCCTTGTCATCGGACGGGGGCGGTCGCCCGCATCCCCTAGTTGGTCACCAGGACCGTGTCGCTGTAGACGCCGCCGTTGTTGATCAGCTGCAGCGTGAACCGGCCGGTCCAGGCCGGGGTCCACCGGCAGGCCGGCGTGTAGTCGTTCAGCGTGTCCTGGCAGATCAGGTTACCGCTGCCGTCATAGACCTTCATGTCGATGTCGGTGTCGCCGTCGCCCTGGGCGATGGCGATGGCGGGCTGGCCGGCGACGGCGGTGCCGGTCCAGGTCCAGACCGAGCGGGCCTGCAGGCGGATCACCGAGCGACGGACCCCGCCGATGAAGCCCTTCTGGGCCGAGGCGCGGACTTCGGCGATCTGGGTCAGGACCGCTTCGTTGCCGCGGGCCAGAGCCTCGGCTTCATCGAGCAGAAGGGCCGGGGTGATCTCCGGCTTGGCCTTCTTGGCGGCCGAGTCGGCCACGCCGCCGGTGCTGGTGGCGCCGGTCAGGTCGCCGGCCTGGGCGCCGACTTCGTTGAGCATCTTCGCCGAGAGGATCAGGGCCTGCGGATCGGACTTCTCGCGACCGTAGGCGGCCAGACGGTAGGCCGTTTCGATCTTCGCGGCGCCGGTCACGCCGGCCGAGACTTCAGCCTTGGTCGTGGGAGCGGTCGCAGCCGGCCCCGAGGCCTGGGCGGTGGCGGCGCCCGCAGTCGCGAGAGCCAGGATGGAAGCGGTGATCGCCAGAGTGCTTTTTACGCCGGACATAGGGGGGTCGCCTTTCGTTGCAGAATTTTTGCCGGCCCCTCTGGAGCCGGGCGGACACCGTGGTTCTGAGCCGTTGCGGCGTGCCGGGATACTTACGAAAGGTGACGATGCTCGCGCCCCCATTTTTGGGGGGAATGCTTCAGGGACGCGGCTCCAGCAGCCAGCTGTAGAGCAGGACGCCGGACGAGCCGACCGCCTGTCCGACCGCGCCGGACCGGGTGCGCCCCTCGAGCACGCCATCAAGCATGTCGGCGAACCCTCGCGCGCGGCCCTGGGCGAACGGCTGATCACCGCTGCGGGTTGTCCCTGCGCCGGATGCGCAGGTGAAGTCGGTCGCCGCGCACTGCGCCAGATAGGAATAGTCGGCATGGATCCGCACCGCCGAATCCGACTGGACGACGATGAAGGCGACATCGGAGATCGCCGGCGACTGGCCGGTCATGGGGTCGAACTGCCACGCATAGACGCCGGTCGAGCCTGGTTCGAGCCGCACGCCGTAGACCGGGTCGGTCATGGCGCCAACCGCGGCCGTTGGCTGAATGACCAGCCCGGTGACATCAACGCCAACTGTGCCGCCGTTCCGCAGTCTGAAATAGACCGTGTCGCAGGGGTTGAGCTTCGGCGAGTCGGCGCTGGTCCAGCCGAGCTCGGCGCGGCTGGACAGGCCGGCGGGGAAGCTGCGGTCGGCGGCGAACAGGGGCGCCGCCGGACAGGCCTTGCCATTCTGGCCGGCCCCGGCCGGGGCGAACCAGATGCGCATTTCGACCGCGAGCGATGCCGATGGATCGGCGCCGCTGGCTTCACCGGGAGCAGCGTTCATGGTCTCCACCAGCCGGCGCAACTTGGCGGCGCGCAGGGTGCGCGACAGCGCGTCACCGATGCGCTGGCGCATGAAGCCGGAGGGGTCACGCGCGGAGTCCGCATCCTGCAGGCCGATCCGGCCGATCTCGGATCCGGCGACGCCGGCGGCCGGAGACAGGCTGATCACCAGGTCGTCGCGGTCGAACCGCAGCATGTAGTCTGCGGCCTCACCCGCTGGACGCAGCCGGGCGCCGGAGGTTTCCAGATTGAGCGCGTCGAAAGCGCTCAACGCCGCGCGCTGTCGCGCCGTGGGGGCGGACGGGGCGGCCGGCCGGGCGACGTCGAAGCCGAACTGCGCGCCGTTCTGCACGAGCCGCGCGACCAGATAGGCGGACCAGCCAAACTTGCCGCCGGATGCGGTGCGCACGTCGCTCCAGCGGTCCGCCGGGATGTCGCCGTAGGCGACGGGAACGAGTTGCGCCGTCCCGGCGCTGACCGTGGCGACCCGGCCATAGAGAATCACCGCCTCCTGGCCGCCCTTTGCCAGCTGAACTTCGGACAGTCCGACGATCGCGCCGACGGTTACGCCCTGAAGCGCCCCGGCGTTCAGGGTCAGGCTGCTGAAGGACCCCGACTGCGGCTTGAACACTGTCCAGGCCGTCGAGCCGGCGTCGCCCGCGTCGCCCAGCACCGGCTTGTCCAGGTCGCCCTCGAACTCCGGGGTGGAGGGGACGTTCTGCGCGCTGTAGCCAACCTGCACCCGGGTCGCGGCTTCGCGAT
>CAIOHT010000101.1 GCA_903858185.1 uncultured Caulobacterales bacterium | reverse complement strand
TCATGGCGCGATGCGCCGCCGAAAATCATGGCGGCGATCAGAAAACTGAACGTCGCCCAATGAAAAAGCCGTCCAGAGAAGCTGCTGTCGCGGAATCTCTGCACGGCTCTTGTCGTTGTACCCGACGCGTCAGGGGAAGATCTCGGCCCGAACCCTAGGGGCTGTTGGGCTTCTTGTCGTTGTTAAGCTCTTTTCCGACAATCGCGACCGTCACAATACCTGCCGAAATCCACATCAGCGCCGGCTCACCACAAGCTAGCCCGACGGAGCCGCACATGGACCCTTCATAAGCATCTTGGTCTTCTTCGCTGGCTTCGGCCCCGCCGATGGACCCACGGATGGACCCTTCGCTGTAGCCCGGCTGACCGCCCCCCTGACGAACCTTCACGACACCACTGGACCCGCCGGCGCAGGGCGAAACCGCCGCCACCGTCGCCATCGAGCGGGTCGCGACCGCAACGTTGCAGCCATCGCTGTATGTCAGGCTGGCCGAACCGTTGGTCGCCATGACCCGGTCACCGGTCTGGAGCACGGCGCCGCGCGTCGCGGCCATGAACCGGCCGTTCTGGCTCACCATGACGGAGCCGGACACCGCGCCCAGGCGGGCTTCGGCGGCCATAGCTTGTCCGCCCAGCAGCAGGCCAATCGCGGTGGCCACAGCAACACGACGCATCATCAGAAAACCCCTCTAAATTCGTCCTGTTGCGACACTGCGCCGCAGGCAACTGTTCAATACCGCACCCTGCATAGCGGTGCAACTTGAGTCCGCGATCGCAGGACAGATTTCATAACCCTGAAACCTGACTGCCACATTCCTAGACGCGTCCCGACCTGTTCGGTTCCCGCAATGCCTAGCCAATGAACGTTTACACCGTTTGAACGTCCATGACCCGGCATTCCGTCGCGGCCACCCCCTGTTTAGGGGGGACCGACTTTCCCGGCCAGCGGCAAAGCAGCCGTCCCCGGCCCAAAAATGGTTCCGCCGCAGGTCGCGTCGGCCTACAAACCGTTCCGAGACTGCATTCCGGGCTGCGGCCCCCTTCCTGGTTCTGGCGGCCGCATGACGCGCGTACTGCACATCATTCCTGACGACGGCATCGGCGGCGTCGAACTTGCGGCGCGCTTTGCGGCCGAGCGGGCAAACGGATCGATCCGCCTGCTGTTTCTGGACGGCGAGCCGACCGATCCGGTGGCCCGGATGGAGCATGCGGTCTATGCCCGCGGCCGGCCCGGCGGGCTGAAGACGGCGCTGTTCGCGCTTGCCGAGGCGCGCCGCATGAAGCCCGACGTCATCGTCTTCTCGCTGTGGAAGACCTGGCTGGCGTTTCTGTTGATCCGGTTCTTCGGGCCCCCGGCGCGGCTGGTGGTGTTCCTGCATCTGGCGGAGTCTCGCCACGCCGTCGACGCGATCGTTACGGCGGTCAACCGGCGGCTCGCGGACGCGGTCTGGGCGGATTCGATGCAGACGCTGCGCTCGCGGATTGGCCGTGATGCCGATTCGCCGAAGGCGCGCGCGATTTCCTTCGTACTCCATAGACCGGACGGCCAGGTCCGCACCGTTCCCGCCCCGCGCCTCATCTATTGGGGGCGGATCAAACAGCAGAAGCGGATCGACCGCGCGGTCCGTCTGGTCGCCGGCCTCGCGCCGGGCCACCCCGATGTCAGCCTGACCCTGATCGGACCGGACGGCGGCAAGCAGGCGGAGATCCGCCAACTGGCCGACACACTCGGCGTCGCCGACCGGGTTCACTTCGAGGGGCCGAAAGATTTCGACGAGATCGCGGCGATGGCCGCCTCGCACAGCCTGTTTATCCAGCTCAGCGACTTCGAGGGTATGGCGATGGCCTCGGTGGAGGCGATGCAGCTGGGGCTGGTTCCGGTTGTCACGCCCGTGGGCGAGGTCGCCCGTTACTGCCGCGACGGCGAGAACGCCGTGATCTTCCGCGAAGAGGGCCAGGCCGTGCGGGACGTCGACGCCTTGCTGCGAGACCCTGCCCGCTTCGCGGCGCTGAGTGCCGCCGCGATCGCCGAGTGGCGGAACGCACCCATGTACGACGAAGACTTCATGGCCGCCGCCAGATCACTCGCCGGCAAGGACGCCTGACCCATGCTGGGCCCCGAACCCCTGCGGATCGCGCTGTTCGCCAACACCGACTGGTATCTGTTCAACTTTCGCCTCTCGCTGGCCAGGCGCCTGCGCGATCTCGGCCATCAGCTGATCCTGCTGTCCCCCGACGGAGAGTTCGGTCCACGCCTGAGAGAGATGGGCTTCGACTGGCGACCGTTGCCGATGGACCGCCGTAGCCTCAATCCGCTGGCGGAGGCCCGCCTGGTCTGGCGGCTGGCCGGCGTCCTGCGCAGCGAGCGGATCGACATTGTCCACGGCTTCACCATCAAGCCGGCCGTCTACGGCGCGCTGGCCGGCCGACTGGCGGGGGTGCGGGGCCGGGTCAACGCCGTGGCCGGTATGGGCTATGTCTTCATCAGCAACTCGCTCAAGGCCCGCATCCTGCGGCCGGTGGTCAAGACCCTGGCCCGGTTCGCCTTCGACAGCCGGCGTGCGCGCCTGATCGTGCAGAACCCGGACGACCATGCCGAGTTCGTCGGCGCCGGCGTCGTTCGCGCCGACCGGGTGCACATCATTCCGGGGTCCGGCGTGGATCTGTCGCGATTCACGGCCGTTGAGCGTCAGCGCGCACCCGATGCGCCGCTTCGTGTTCTGCTCGCCGCCAGAATGCTCTGGGACAAGGGCCTGCAGGAGTTCATCGACGCCGCCCGGCGACTGCATGGGGAAGGGCGACGGATCGACTTTCTGCTGGCCGGAGAGCCGGACGCCGGCAATCCCGCCTCGGCGTCCATCCAGGATCTTCAGGGCTGGGTCGACGAAGGGGTCGTACAATGGCTGGGGCACGTCAGCGACATGGCCGGCCTCCTGGCGTCCGTCGATGTGGTGGTATTGCCCAGCTATCGCGAGGGTCTGCCCAAGACCCTGATCGAGGCGGCCGGCTGCGCCCTGCCGCTGGTCACGACGGACGTGCCGGGTTGTCGCGAAGTGGTCACCGACGGGGTCGACGGCCTGCTCTGCCCGGTAAGGGAATCGGGGCCCCTGGCGGTGGCCATTGCGCGCCTTCAGGATGATCCCGCGCTGGCGCGGCGGCTCGGCGATGCCGCGCGTCGCAAGGCGATGGAGCGTTTTGACGAACAGATCGTCATCGACCGAACCCTGGCCGTATATCGGGAAGCGCTCGGCGGCTGACTACCCCCGGGGCGATGGCGCTGCATCGAGGCGACGGATCGAGAGATCGTCGTACCAGACATCAATGAGAATGGATGACTGCGACGCCTCAGGGGCGGATCGCATCAGGATGAGCCATTGAGCCGGACAGTTCCGGGCCGGAACTTCGAAGTCGAAGGTGAAGGGTTTCCAGTCAGAAACCGCAGACAGGGGAGTTGACTGACCGAGCATGGTGCGCACGCCCCGCGCCGCACACTGGACGGCCCATAGCGCGCCCTGGTCGCCCCGGATCGCTTCAGAGCTTTCCTGACCCGTCAGGCGGTATCGTCCCGGCGGTAACAGCAGCATCTGCTTGACCGAGGCCCGCGGCGTAGAGACCCCGGCATAGATCACGTGCAAGGCCGAGCTGTCCCTGGTGGCATTCAGCGCGATGGTCGCCTCGAGGCGACGATTGACAGGCAGCACCCAGTTGAAGGGCTCGGGATCCGTCGCCGGATCAAACGCACCGTTATATATGTAGCCCAACTGCCCGAGACTGGCCTTCGGGATGGCCATCAGCCAGGCGAGAAAGCCTGTTTCGTAGTCACCGTCGCGCAGAGCCCGGTTGATGACGACGGCATATTCCTCCGTCGTCGGCGGGGTCCGGGTTTCTCGCAGTGCGGCGATCAGATCGACGCTTCTCGACGGCGCGGCGACGGCGGAGAAGATGCGGACAAAGGTGTAGCGCCAGGGTGGATCCGTGGCCAGCCTCTCGACCACTTGCGGCATGACGTCCGGCCGGCTGGCTTCGACCGCCATTGCGGTCATCAGGCCTCCGCCGGCGGTGTCGCCGGTGCGCACGACGCCATCGAGACTGTCGAGCGCGCCCTTTATGTCGCCGTCGGCCAGACGCTGGTGGAACAGCCACTGATGGGCCGGGACATCGCTGCGGCTCCGCCGGCCGGCCTCGGCGATCAGGCGCCGCGCCGATGCCAGATTCCCCTCGAGCGCCGCCGCTTCGCCCAGCACGCGGATAGCCCGAGCCTCAAGCGGGTCATGCTCAAGGGCGCGCTTCGCCGCCGAGCGGGCGGCGGAGAGCTCGCCGGCGACCAGAAGACGTTCGGCCTGCCGGGAAAGCGCCTCGGCGCTGTCCGGCTTCCACGCGAGCGCCGCCTGCGGCCGGACCGGGGCGGCGTGGTCCGCCGCCGACTCGATCACAATAGCCACAGCGAGCCCGGCGAGAATGGCGCCACAAAGGGCGACGAGGGCGACCCGCCTCATGCGCCCTGCTTCGCCGCCTCCCGCCGACAGTCCGGGGAGCGACGCCCCCGGACGGCGACTGGACATGGATGACCGCGGATTCAAGAGAGGAGGACCGGCCTATTTCTTGGGCAGCTGCTTTCGACCGTAGTTGTAGTCGTAGTCGTAGGCGTAGCCGTATCCATAGCCATAGCCATAGCCGGCCGAGCGCGTGTTGAACTTCGTCAGGATGCCGCCAAGGATCCGGGCGTTGCCGAGCGCCAGACGTCGCAGCGCGGCCTTGGCCAGACCCCGGCGGGTCGCGCCCGCCTCGATGATCAGAACCGCGCCGGCGACGGCGCTGGCCAGCAGCGGCGCATCGGCGAGGCCCATGACCGGCGGGCCGTCGATGATCAGCAGGTCGAAGCTCTGCTCGGCGTCCGCGATCATCGAACGGATCTTGGAGCCGGCCAGCAGTTCGGCAGGGTTGGGCGGGAGAGGCCCACAGGGGATGAAGGCGAGGTTCGGCTGGTCGGTCACCTGGACCAGTTCAGCGAGGGTCGCCGCGCCGGTCAGGTAGTTGGTGATGCCGGTGCTCGAATCCGCTCGAAGCGCGCGGTGCAGCGACGGGTTCCGAAGGTCGCCGTCGACGAGCAGGACATTCATGCCCAGCTTGGCGAAGTTTCGGGCGAGAGACGCAGCCGTGGTCGATTTGCCTTCGGAAGGCCGCGCGCTGGTGATGAGCAGGCTCCGCGGGACGCCATCGTTGGTCGAGAACTGCAAGGCCGTCCGCACCGAGTAGTAGGCCTCGGACAGGGAACTTCGCGCGTCGGCCAGCGCCTCCTCGATCGAGCCGCCCTTCTCCAGCATCGGGATTGCGCCGAGCAGCGGGAGCCCCAGCTTGCCTTCGATGTCTTCGGGCACCTTGACGGTTTCGTCGAGGGTTTCGAGGCCGAAGGCGGCGGCAAGACCGAACAGCAGTCCAAGGCAGCTGGCGATGGCCAGGTTGACCAGCAGCTGCGGCTTGTAGGGCGACCTGGGCATCTCGGCCCGATCAACGATCGAGACGTTGTTGGTGCCGACGCCGCCGGCGACGCCGATGTCCTTGTACCGCTGAAGAAGGCCGTCATACAGGCTGCGGTTGGTGTCCACTTCCCGCTGCAGGATGTTGTACTGGATCGAGCGGTTGCGCAGATCCATGACTCCCGACTTCAGGCCGGAAACCTGGCCGGAGAGCGCCTGTTCGGCGCGCAGGGCAGTCTGGTACTGGGCGTAGATCGTCTGCTTGATGGTCGTGACTTCGGACTGGATCTGGCCCTCGACGGCGTCAATCTGGGCCTTGAGGGAGACCATCGCCGGGAAGTCCGGCTTATAGGTCGCCAGTTGCTGTTGATACTGCTGCTGCAGGGTCGTCTGCTGGCTACGAAGCGCCTGGATCGTCGGGCTGGCCTGAACTTCGGGCAGCGCCATCGTGGCGCCCTGGGCCTGTCGCCAGCGCTGCTCGGCGCGGATGCGGTCACCCTTGGCCGCGCCGAGCGAGGTGTTCATCGTAACCAGGTCGGAGGCGGTCAGAGACTGGCTTGCGGTATCCGCCGCGCTGCCGGTCACGCCGCCCGCGCTGACGGCGACGTTTACGATCCCCTGCGCCTGGGCATAGGAGACCAGCGCCTTTTCCGAGCTTTCCAGCTGCGCCTTCACGGTGGCGAGACGCTCTTCAAGAAACTTGCGGGCATAGCCTGCGGCCTCAAACCGGCGGTCGAGGTTGGATCCGATAAAGTTCTCGGACACCGCGTTGACGATGCGCATCGCCACCTGACGGTCAGGGCTTTCATAGCTTATGCGCACGAGGCGCGATCCGCGGACCGGCTCAACGCCGAGGTTGCGAAGAAGAAGACCCACGGCGCGACGCTCGCGCTCCTCCCGGGATCCCGACAGCACCGGCGATTTTTCGGCCGGCCTGACCATTTGCACGATGCGGCCAATCGGACCCGGCGCGCTCTGTGACATGAAGTCGGCGTCATTCGCCAGATTCTCGCGCTGCACCACGCGCGTGGCGAGCGAGCGACTCTTCAGCAGGGCGTACTGCGTCGCATAGAACTCGGCGTCCCTGGATTCGTTGGAGTCGACGCCCTCGATATCGACAATCTTGGTGGCTTCGCGATCAATCTGGATCGTCGCGCTGGCGCGGTAGATAGGCGTCGTTGCGAGCGTGGCGATCACGCCAAGGACGAGCATCACGGCGACGATCCCGCCGATCACCAGACGGTGTTTGACCAGAACGTGCCAGTAAGCCAGCAGGTTGATCTCGTTGCCGGCCTGCTCGGGTTCATCGAAACGGCCCGTCACCGAGGCGAGCTGCCGCCCGCCGCGCACGACCAGCGGTCGTTGCGAGGCGGTGGTCAGGTAACCCCTGTCGCCGGGATCACCATTCCAGTTCCGATCGTCATCACCGCGATTCATGGGCCCTCACGCCAGCCGTCCAGTTCGTAGTTCCGTCTCCGCCGTCGGCGGAGACGCTGCAGGTCCGGTCTCTAGAGAACCGGTCGGAAAATCCCGAGGATAGGCATCGCCCCCGTAGCATCCCGGAAGAGAGACTTCATACCCGAGCGCTCGACCACCACCACGTCATTTCCGTAAACTTCAGGATCATCCGCCCTGCCGGCGCGGATTGCCTTGAGATCGAACACCGCGCCCATCCGCTGGTTGTTGATCATGCGGAAGACCACGACGCGCGATTCATTGGCGACCCTGTCCGGCCCCTTGGCCATCGCCAGAACCTGCAGCAGCGTCGTGCGGCCCGAGATCGCGTAGACGCCCGGCGCCGTTATCGAGCCATCGACAGTGATCTTCTGGCTGGCGAATTCCTTCACATAGATCGTCACTTCGGGAGACTGGAGGTACTTCTCCTTGAGCCGCACCGCGATATTGGCCTGGAGGTCGGCGACGGTCATGCCGACGGCGCTCATCGTACCGACCAGCGGCAAGGTGATCTGGCCCGCGGCGTCGACCTGGACCGTGCGGGTCAGGTCCGGCACCTGGAAAACGGTGACATCCAGCACATCCATCGGACCAATGCGGTAGCTGGCCTGCTGGTTGGGCGGCGCCAGCTTCGTGGGATCAGGCGGAGCGAAATAGCCGCCGACCTGCGCATTCTCGCCCACGGTTTCAGACGCGCAGGCAGCCAGAAGAACCGGCGCGAGAAGCAGAACAACGAGAGCGAATTTGCGGACCATCAGGTTCTCCAACGCACAACCGGCCAGAATCAAGCGGCCCTGAAAAGCCGACGCAAGGCCGCGAGGCCTCCCGACGGCTTCGGAACGCCCAGGGTCGCTGGGGCTCGGGACGGATCGGCGTTCTCAAGCACGAGACGGGGTCTCGTCAACACCATGTCCATGGCTGCGCGTTCGCCGAGACGCTCGGCGACCAGTTCGACCGCCCCTGACATCTGCGGTTTTCGATTGCGCAGATTGTGGGCATCGGTGGCGACGAGGTGGACCATCCCCTCGTCCAGCATCCGCTCGCCCCAGTACTGGGGCCGTTTGCCGAAACGCCCGGTGAGGGCGCCGGCCGTTACCTGCATCCAGGCGCCCCCGGCGACCAGCTTGCACATGATCTCGTAGTGGCCCTCGATCCAGGACAGACGCTCCGGATGGGTGATGATCGGCAGATATCCCGCGGCGATCGTCGCCATCACCGACTCCTCCAGCCGCGGCGGCGCGACATGGTGGGGCGGCTCAAACAGGAAGTAGCGCGACCCGGCCAGCGTCGGAATGTGCCGGCTATCGAGTTCGGCGACCATGTTCGGCGTTAGGTGAGCGTCGCAGCCGGCGACCAGCCGCAGCGCGATCCCGGCTTCGTCCAGGGCCGTCTGCAGCTCGGTCACGCGCCGCAGGATGTCCGGGCCGCTGTTGTCGTACATGCCGGGATAGATATGTGGTGTGCAGGCCGTGATGGTGATGCCGTCAGCAACAGCGATCCGCGCCATCTCGAGTGACGTCTCGAGATCAGGCGCGCCGTCGTCGATCCCCGGCAGCAAATGACAATGAAGATCGATCACAGACCGGCTCCGAACCCCTGGTCGGGCGGCGGACAGGCGCGGTCAAACAGCGTCAAACGCGCTGGCGCGCCCGCCCACCCGACGTGGGCCTTATCCGGGAGGGCGCCCGTAGCGTCAAGGTGAAACGGGGCGTTTCTCACCTTTGTCCCGCCCTCTGTTTCAAAATGATCACGACAACATCGCGCAATGGGCGAAGTTCCCGAAAACGGAGACCTGTTGTGGGGAATACGGCGCCAGTATGACGATGGCTCCTTATACTGAACGTTCTTGATAACCACGCGCTGTTGCCACGCGGAAATCAGGGCGCTATGTCCCGGCCCTGAGTGGAGGGGCGACAATCGCGGCGCCTTGCCGCAGGGGAGTATTTCCGGTGTGGAAGACGACGGCGCTTGAACTGCTCGCCGCCTTCAGCGCCGTTGTGGCGCTCATCTATCTTCTGGATCCGCTGGCGCGGCGCGTAGGGCTTCTCGACCATCCGGGTGGTCGCAAGGACCATGCAGCGCCGACGCCGGTGACCGGGGGCCTCGCGATCGCGATCGGGACGATCATCCCGGCCCTGCTGCTGACGGAGTTGTCGCCACAGCTGAAGGGCCTGGGGGCCGCTGCGGCGATCCTGCTGATCACCGGCGTCATCGACGACCTCAAGGATCTGCGCTGGCAGATTCGCATCTGCGCCCAGGCCGCGGCGGGTCTGGCGATTGCCCTGATCGGCGATGTGAAGGTGGAACAGATCGGCCCGGTCTTCGGCCTCGGCGAACTTGCGCTGGGGTGGCTGTCGATCCCGTTCACGGTGTTGGCGACAGTGGGCCTGATCAATGCCCTGAACATGTGCGACGGCCTCGATGGCCTGGCCGGCGCCCTGGCGCTTTGCGCGCTGGTCATGTTGATCGCGGCGTCAGCCTATGCCGGCAACAGCGACCTGATGCACGGCCTGACCCTGATCGCCGGGGCGGTCGCCGGATTTCTGGCCTTCAACCTCAGAACACCCTGGCGTAAGCGGGCGAGCGTCTTTCTCGGTAACTCCGGAAGCGCCTATCTGGGCCTGGTCATCGCCTGGGCCTGCTTCCGGCTGACGCAGAATCCCGGCTACCCCGTCACCCCCGTGCTGGCCCCGTTCCTGATCGCGCCGCCGGTGATTGACTGCCTGACGCTGCTCGGTCGACGGATCGTGCATGGCCGCTCGCCGTTCGCGGCGGACCGAACCCATGTGCACCACATGATGCTCGAGGGCGGCTTCACGCCGACCGGAGTGGTGCTGACCCTGTCGGCCATTTCCCTGACGGTCGGCCTCGGGGCGGCGCTGGCCTTGCTGGCCGATGTTCCGATCCCGGTTTTCCTGGTCGCCTTTGTGGTGCTGGGCGGTGGATGGTTCGCTCTTTCCGAGCGTCACGCGCGCGCGGTGGCGGTCTTCGCCACGATCCACCGGCTGGTCGCCGGCAGGTCGCCCGCCGAGCCGGCGACGGTCGCCAATCCCGTCAAGAGCACCGATACCGCCGCCTAGTCAGGCGCGCGTCGCCAGGATGTTGTAGCCGTCGAGCGACCTCAGCGCGAAGCCTGCTGCCTCGATGCGGGCCATGACCTCGGCGCCCTTGGGGTCGCCGGGCCTTGATTCGAAGACCAGGGCCTTCGTGCGCGACAGCATGCCCTTCGCACCATCGAAGGCCGCCGCCTCGGCGCCTTCAAGGTCGACCTTCATGAAGTCTATGAGCGGCAGGTCCGCCGCCACCTCGTCGAGCGTGACAGTCATGACCCGGATCTCGATGGTGTCGTCGCCGTCGAAGTCCTCGACCACGATGCTGGCCTGTCCGGCGTGGAAACGCGGCGCATGGGCGACCACCTCCTGGCCCGAGCGGTCCGACAGGGCCTTCTCGACCACCGTGACGTTCATCATCGCGTTTTCGGCGACGTGCCGTCGCAGGATGGCCGCGGTATCGGGCATCATCTCGACGGCGAGCACACGGCCCGACGGTCCGACAAGGCCGGCTCCAAGCACGGTGAAGAAGCCGATGTTCGCCCCGGCGTCGACAAACGTCATGCCAGGCTTGAGGTGCTGCTTCAGGGCGCCGTAGACGCCCCCCTGAGCAGACGGCAGAACGTGAAACAGGTCATCCATGACCGGACGGCAGTGGAAGAGACCGATGCCCGGAGCGCGCACCGTGACCGGGAACAGCAGCCGCGGATTCTCCCACCGATCGAACTTGCCGAACGCCGTGACCGGCGAAGCCAGGGCGCTCAGCCAGAGTCGCCGAGCCGACGTCGCGTCGGCCCCTCGCAACTCGATCAGCACAAGCCCCCAGTGGCGCAGACGCTCGACGTAGAAGAACACCCCCTTCGCGAGCGCGAGAAGCGGCCCGGGCAGGCCGCGCTTGAGCCAGGTCTTGAGCGCCCTCATGCGGGGGACCCGGCCTTTTGGATGCTGAATGACACGGTGGTGCTCCCCTCACGATGGTCGGAACTATGGCCCAAGGTCAGGGGCGGCGAAAGTGCGGCGATCATTGATCTGGCGACATCCGCGCGGCCTGAACGATTTCGTCGAAGTCCGGCGTCCGGCCGGGGTCAATCGCTTTCCAGACAGCGTCGAAGATGGCCGGCGCGCTGAGCGGATCGCGCGCCAGGGCAATCTGTTCAAGCAGGCTGTCCGCGGCGCCAGCGCGCAGGGTGAACCGCGACAGCAGGTGGTCCGGGTCCGTCGGATGGAAGGCCGCCATCACCGGAAGCCGGCCGAGCTTGAGCACGTCAAGCGCCACACCCGAGGGCGTTGTGATGATTGTCTGGAAGTCGGCGCAGAGCGCGAAATCCCGATTGTCCTGCGGCCAGAGGCGAAACCCGTGCGACGCCAGCGCCTCCGTGACGAGGCGGCGCGTTTCCGGCTCCACAAGGTAGAAGACGGGGTGCGGCTTCCACACGACCTGGTCGGCCGACACGCCGGACCGGGCCGCCGCGTCAGCCACGAGGGCCATCAGTTCCAGTTCGTGAGCCGGGCCGACAGAGGGATAGAAGGTGTAGCCCGGGTGGGTGAAATTGGTCATCACCACCCAGCCGGTCGACCCCGTCCGGAAGGCTGGCCTGGGCGCGGCGAAGCTGATGTTGCGGCGATAGGCGCCCAGTTCGTCGTGCCAGCGCGCGTCATGTCCGCACTGGAAGACGCACAGGCTCGAAATGCCCACATAGATCCGGCCGGCGCTGACGCCGTGCATCCAGTGGACCGTGCGAGCGCCGGTTTGCTGTTGCGCCTGGTCGAGCAGGAGCGTGTCGGCCAACCCGTTGTGGCCGTAGACCACGACCTCGGGCCGCGCCGCCTGGGCCGCCCACCACCGGGCTGTCGCGGCGCCTAGAGCCACACGGAACATCGAGGCGACCTGGGCCCGGAACGACGGGAGATAGTCCCCGGCGAGCAGGGCGCGCGGCCCGGCCGCAATCAGGGCCAGGGCGTGAGGCAGGCCGCGCAGGGCGGCGGCCAGGTTGAAACTGCGGACCACCGGTCCGGTCCAGCCGTGCTCGCGCAGCAGGGTTCGGACGGCGTCGAGGCCAATCTGCGGACGGCCGATGATGATCAGGGCCGTGGTCGCGGGGTCCAGATCCCGGAGCGTCTTCAGAATATGGCCGGTCCGGTTGACCCTTTCGGCATGGACGGCGACCGTGACGCGCACGGTCGGCGGCAGACGGCTGGGCCAGCTGAAGGTACGGAGGGCCACCCATACGAAGGCGGCCAGGCCGAGAACGGCGGCGAGACCCGCGCGCAGGGCGATCACGGTCCTGGTTAGGCCGAGACCGGCGACGGGTGCGCCGACGTTGCGAAATGCGGCGGCGATGGCGAAGGGCGACACCTCATCGACCGGCCCGGCGATGTCGTGCGGCCGGTCCGGCGAGGCGAGGGCTGCGAGGGCGAACGTCCTCGAGAGGCCCGGCGTCGTACGGCCGTTGCTGAAGGCCGACTTCATCAGTTCGAGGCGCCATACGAGCTGACGGTCCGAAAGGCGGCTGTCCATCTCGCCGAGCCGGTCGTTCACGCTGGCGGCGGCCGTGGCGCGGTCATCGTCAGTGATGACCGGGGTGTCGGCCGGGCCCCGCGTCAGCCGCCAGACACCGTCACGAAAGACTGCGCGCACGACGTGGGTGCGCACCGCCTCCCGCCCCAGGAACCGCATCAGACCCCTCACGCGATCAGATCCGGACTCGTCGGGCAGGCCGCATGTCGGGGCAGGCGCATCAGGGAACTCATCAGGTGCGTCCCGAAGTTGGGACTTCGTCCATAGGCAAAGGCCCCGGTGTTTCCACCGGGGCCCCGCTTTGGTTCAGCTTTACGCCGAAGATGCCGGATCAGAAGTTGATCTGGATCGTCGAACGACGGTTCAGCGGTTCCTTCACACCATCGCCAGTGGCGACGGCGAGTTCGGCTTCACCCTTCCAGTCAACGGCCAGGGTGCCGGCCGCGACGCCCAGGCCCACCAGCGCATCGGCGACGGCCTTGGCGCGGCGTTCCGACAGGCGGACGTTGTAGGCGGGCGAACCCGAGGAGTCGGTGTGACCCACGACGACGACGCGGGTCGCGCCACCGGCTTGAGCGTACTGGGCCGCTTCAGACACCACCGTCTGGGCTTCCGGCGTCAGGACGTACTGATCGAACGGGAAGTAGACGATGAATTCCCGGGCTTCGTACTGCGGCGGCGGAGGCGGCGGCGGCGGAGGCGGCGGGGGAGGCGGCGGCGGGGGCGGCGGCGGGGGCGGCGGGGGCGGCGGAGCAACTTCTTCAGCGCCGAACGCGTACCGCAGACCGATCGTCAGGGACTGGTCGGCATAGTCGCCCTTCCACTGGCCCGGATTGAAGAGCGCCGAGGTGTGGACAACCGTATCGGCCACGAGGTCGCTGCCGTTGAGGATGCGGTAGGTGACGTCGACGTTCAGACGGTCCGTCGCGTCGAACGACACACCGGCAATGCCCTGCCAGGCGAAGGCGGTGTCCGTATCGTCGATGCGGATCGCGCCGACCGGGGCATTACCGCGACCGGCGATGCTGATGATCGTGCGGTTCACGCCAACGCCGACGCCGAGGAACGGACGGAAGTTGCTGTCCGGGAAGAAGTCGTAGATCACGTTGCCCATGACGGTCCAGGACTCGACCGAGCCCTCGGGCGCGTCGCAGGGGACCATGGCGGCAAGGTTGCAGAGGGCGTTCGGGAACGCGCGCGTGGGGTCTCCATCGGCGCTTTCGACATTGCCCGGACGCGCGCCGCCTTCCAGTTCAACCCGCCAGTTCGGGTTGATCCGGTAGCCGAGGCGAGCGAAGCCGACGACATCGTCTTCCGACAGATAGTTGAACTGGTAAGGCAGACCGTCGGTGGCCAGGTTTTCCGAGGTCGCTTCCCAGCCTTCAGGCCAGTGGTAGCCGAGGTCGAACGCCCCGTACCAGCCGCTCGCGGGCTCGGCGAACGCCGCCGGCGCCAGCGCCAGAGCGCCGAGCATGGTGCCCAGCATAAGTGCTTTTTTCTTCACAGTGAGCCCCTCGCTCAAATTCGCCATGCGCCGAACACCGACGCAGACCTAATGGAATGTGGGCACGATATCGGCGACTCCCGAACCAGCCGGATTCTTGAACGAACCCCCCAAGCCAGTTCCGTCGTCGCCTCCACCGTACAACCACTCCACCAACGCACTCACCCAGATCAGGTTCCTCGCAGGTCGAATGGCCGTGCGTGGTCGCCCACGCCGTGCGACCATACGCCACCTTAATCCGATATTCCAGCGTGGGTGCGCGCGTTATCGCGGGGTGTGGCGAGGGCGCCGCAGGGGCGCTAATTCGGTGTGTTGGCGTCCAGTTCAGCCAGCCAGGCGTCCGGGCGCGCGTCGGACGGCATCCGCCAGTCGCCGCGGGGCGACAGGGCGCCGCCCGAGGAGATTTTCGGCCCGTTCGGCACCGCCGAACGCTTGAACTGGTTCGCGAAGAATCGCGTCAGGAACAGACGCAGCCAGTGCTTGATCGTCTGCAGGTCATACGCCTTGCGCTCGCTCGCCGGCACGTCGGTCGGCCAGCCCCCCCGCCCGGCGTCACCCCAGGCCGCATGGGCGAGATAGGCGATTTTCGACGGCGCAGCCCCCGACCGGGTCATATGGAAAAGCGTGAAGTCCTGCAGGGCGTAAGGGCCGACAAAGTCCTCGGTCGCCTGGGTCTTGCCGGCGGCGTCCGCAGGGACGAGCTCCGGCGAGATTTCCGTGGCCAGAATATCCCTCAGGACGCCGGTCGCGGCCTCGCCCACCTCGGCCGCGCCCGCCGCGAAGCGGATCAGATGCTGGATCAGGGTCTTGGGTACGCCGCTGTTGGGGTTGTAGTGGCTCATATGGTCGCCGACGCCGTAGGTGCACCAGCCGAGCGCCAGTTCAGACAGATCGCCCGTACCGACAACCAGGGCGGCGTGACGATTGGCCAGACGGAAGAGGTAGTCGGTCCTCAGACCCGCCTGCACATTCTCGAACGTGACGTCATAGACCGGCTCGCCCGCGGCGAAGGGATGTCCGATATCGGCGAGCATCTGTCGGGCGGCGGGGCGGATATCGAGCTCCTCGCCCGCGACGCCGAGCGCCTTCATCAGCGCCCAGGCGTTCGAGCGGGTCCGTTCAGAGGTCGCAAAGCCGGGCATGGTGTAGGCCAGCACGCCCGACCTGGGCAGACCGAGCTGATCCATCGCCTTGACCGCGACGACCAGCGCCTGGGTGGAGTCCAGCCCGCCGGAAATTCCGATGACCAGGTTCCTGAGACCCGTCGACTTCAGCCGCTGGGCGAGGCCCTGGACCTGAACGTTGTAGGCCTCGTGGCAATACTCAGCCAGGCGCGCGGGGTCGTCGGGGACGAACGGATACCGGTCGACAGGCCGTTGCAGGGCCAGCGGACCAGACGGGGCCTCGAAGGCCACGTCGATCGTTCGCCAGGCGGCGCCCGCCTGTCGCGCCGCGATGGCGTCGCCAAAGGAGCCGGTTCGGATCCGTTCCTGCCGGACCCTGCCCAGGTCGACATCGACGACGGACATCGTCGAGCGTGTCGGAAACCGGCCGCTCTCGGCCAGCAGCTCGCCGAGCTCGAAGATCGAGGCCTGACCGTCCCAGGCGTTGTCCGTGGTGGATTCGCCCACGCCGGCTGCAGAATAGGCATAGACGGCCTGGCAGCGCATCGACTGGGATGCGCACAGGACCCGCCGCGCCTCGGCCTTGCCAATGACAATGTTGCTGGCTGACAGGTTGAGCAGGATCTCCGCTCCGGCGAGGGCCGCGGCGGTCGAGGGGGGCTCGGGCGACCAGACGTCTTCGCATATCTCGGCATGGAAGCAGAAGGGCGTCGGGCCCGTGGCGCGGAACAGGAGATCGGTTCCGAACGGGACCAGCCGGTCGGCGATCTGCAACATCCGGCCAATCACGCCGCGGCCGCTGGCGAACCAGCGACGCTCATAATACTCGCGATAGTTGGGCAGGAAGGTCTTGGGGATCGCCCCGAGGATTTCACCGTCGTGGATGATCACCGCCGCGTTGAACAACCTGCCCTCAAAGCGCAGCGGCGCACCGACCGCGAACACCGGGCGAAGGCCGCTGCTGGCCTCCGCAAGACTGCCCAGCGCCGCCTCGACACCGTCGAGCAGGGCGTCCTGCAACAGCAGATCGTCGATGGAATAGGCGCTGATACCCAGCTCGGGAAAGACCATCAGGGCGACGCCCTGGTCATGACCTTGTCGGACCAGACCAAGGGTTCTCGCGGCATTGGCAGCGGGATCAGCGAGACTGGTTTCCGGCACACAGGCCGCCAGCCGCACGAAGCCGTGGCGGTATGGCGACTCGAAGGGGATGTCCGCTGAACCGCGGGTGGTCTTCGGCATGGGTGCGCCCTGGGCCCTCTTCAGATGGGACTTATCAGCGCAAGTCAAAGACCCGCAAGGCTCAGGGGCGCTCCTCGAACGCCGCGGGCGACTCCAGCACGCGGCGGGGTTGGGTGGACTCGGGGGCCGGTCCAGGGATCTGGAGGCTCGCCATCAGGGCGTTGACCTCCTCGCGCGCGGCCTGACGAGCGCCTGCGGAGGCGCCCGGCTTCACCTTCGCGGCCACGTCCGCCAGGGTCAGGCCGAACGGGAACATCTCGCGATAGCCGACCCGCTCGCGCAGCGACGGGCCGATGCGGAAGCCGATATCCTCGGACAGGGCGCTCATCGCCTTTTCCAGGCGCAGCCGGTTGTTGGTGTCGGCGCCGGCCAGGCGGTTACGCAGCACGAGCCAGTCGAGCCGGCGGCTGTGCTCGGCCCGCACGGCGCGGGCGTGCAGGATTTCCTGGGCATAGTGACTGGGCCGCAGAAGGCGCAGAGACACCGGATCGATGACGCCCAGCACATCAAAGTCGACGAAGCTGTCATTCATCGGTGTGACGATCTGGTCCGCCTGGAGATTGGCGGCGCGGGCGACCGCCGTGTCGCTGCCTGGCGTATCGATGATCAGCAGATCGGAATTGGTCATCGCCATGTCCACAGCCTCATGGAACAGGACGGCTGCGGCCTTGGGGTCGTCGGCGAGCATCGCCGGGTCTTCCGCCAGCTTGTACTCGAGCGGCATCGGCGCGGAGACGCCGGCGGCCGGCAACCAGCGACGACGGTTGGCCAGCAGCCGCGACAGACTCTGCTGGCGCAAATCCAGATCGATGACCGAAACGCGCTTGCCCTGGTAGAGCATCGCGGTCGCGATCAGCGCCGCGACGGTCGACTTTCCGGCGCCGCCTTTCTCATTGCCGACGACAATGACGCGCGCGCGACCGTGGCTGCTGCCGGGGGCCGCCCGCTGGTGACGCGGCCCGAGTGCGCCCTTGATGGGATTGTTGAAAATCGACACGCACGGCCTCCGCTGGACCAGCGCCATCAGCACCCGCCCACATTCCCCAAAACGGTTGGGGAGAAACGGCCGGGAGTCAACCGACGGCCCCTGTGGGGCGAGGACCGAAAGCCGCCTACGCTCGTAAGGCGTACAGCGCCGCCAGGGTGATCAGCAGCCAGGGCGCGGCGGCGATCAGAAGATGGGCGAACTCCGGCCGCTGGCTGCGGGAGTAGGGAAAGAATACCGACAGACGCATAGTCGAGCCCTCCGACTCATCTGAACACAGAGATACTGGCAGGGTGGGAACATCCGGTTAAAGGCGCCACCCGTCGCAGCGGCGATGGGTCGCGGTCCAGACACGGAGGCCGATGCTGATTTGCGCCTCAGACAGGGTTCGCTAAGGTCAGGCTTCAAGCGTCCATAGCCCGAGTATCGCCTTGTCCCAGCCTGTTCTCGCCGTCGATGACCTGAAGGTCGGCTTTGACACCCACGACGGCCTGGTGGAGGCGGTGCGCGGCGTCTCCCTGTCCGTCGCCGCGGGCGAATGCCTAGGCGTGGTCGGCGAGAGCGGCTCGGGCAAGAGCCAGACCTTCATGACCGTCATGGGTCTGCTCGCCCAGAACGGCCGGGCCAGCGGCTCGGTCCGTTTCGAGGGTCAGGAGTTGCTCGGGTTGCGTCCGGCCGCGCTCAACCGCATCCGCGGGTCGAAGATGACCATGATCTTCCAGGACCCGCTGACCGCCCTGACGCCCCACGTGAAAATCGGCGAGCAGATCGCCGAACCCCTGCGGCTGCACCTGGGCCTTTCCGGCGAGGCGGCGCGAAATCAGGCGCTGCAGTGGCTGGAACGCGTCAGGATTCCCGAGGCCGCCCGACGGATGAGCCAGTATCCCCACGAACTGAGCGGCGGCATGCGCCAGCGGGTGATGATCGCCGGGGCGATGGCGTGCGGACCGCGGTTGCTGATCGCGGACGAGCCGACGACCGCGCTGGACGTGACCGTGCAGGCCGAAATTCTCGACCTGATGGCCGAGCTGATGCGCGAGACGGGTTCGGGCATGGTGCTGGTGACCCATGACATGGGGGTTATCGCGCGACTGGCCGACCGGGTCTGCGTGATGAAGGACGGCGCCTACGTCGAGGAAGGACCCGTCGAAGCCATCTTCGACAGTCCCAGGACCGACTACACCCGCGCCCTGCTCGCCGCGATCCCGCGGCTGGATCGCGCCGATCGTGGCGGGCGCCCGATCCCGGCGGCTGTCGCGCCGGAGGCCCCCGTCGTGGTGCGGGGCGACGAGGTGAAGGTCTGGTTCCCGATCAGCCAGGGGCTGTTCGGCAAACCCCGGCCGCTGCGCGCTGTCGACGGTGTCAGCTTCGAGATCCGGCAAGGCGAGACGCTGGGCGTTGTCGGTGAAAGCGGCTGCGGCAAGTCGACCCTTTCGCGGGCCGTCCTCAATCTGCTCCCGGCGGGGGGCGGCGAGCTGGGCGGAACCGTGACCGTGCTCGGCCGCGATATCACGGATGCCGATCGCGAAACCATGCGAGCCGCCCGCAAGGACCTGCAGATCGTCTTCCAGGACCCGCTGGCCAGCCTCGACCCGCGCATGCCCATCGGCGACTCCATCGCTGAACCGTTGCAGGTCTTCCGTCCGGGTCTGGGCCGGGACGACCGGCGGGCGGCCGCCGCGGCGATGATGGTTCGCTGCGGACTCGCCGCCGACCTGGTCAATCGGTACCCGCATGAACTCAGCGGCGGACAGAACCAGCGCGTCGGCATCGCCCGGGCGATGATCCTGGAGCCGAAGCTGGTGATCTGCGACGAGGCCGTAAGCGCGCTGGACGTGTCGATCCGGGCCCAGATCATCGATCTGCTTATCGATCTGCAGCGCCAGCTGGGCATGGCGATGATGTTCATCAGCCACGACCTGGCCGTGGTGCGGGAGATCAGCCACCGGGTCATGGTGCTGTACCTCGGAAGGGTCATGGAGCTGGCCAGCCGCGAGCAGCTCTACGAGGATGCGCGCCATCCCTATACGCGCGCCCTGCTGTCGGCGGCGCCGATCCCCGATCCGAAGATCGAGCGCAGCCGCAAGCGCGTCCGCCTGTCGGGCGAGCCGCCCTCGCCGATGGACCCGCTGGCCGCGTTGCGCTTTCTGCCCTCGAGATTGCCTTCCGATCCGACCGC